>DATHNL010000126.1:0-26086 GCA_035486035.1 Gemmatimonadaceae bacterium | reverse complement strand
CGATTCACCGTGAGCACCGAGAGCCCAAGCGCACTGGCGATCGCCCGCGGGTCGAGACCATCGGCGTGGTGGAGGAGATAGACCTCGCGACAGCGGGCGGGCATCGCCGCGATGATCGACGCGACTTTTCTCTCGAGCTCGCGAACCACCGGACGATGCGGCCCCGAGTTGTCGACCGTCGGCTCCCGGTCGGCAAGCGGCAGCTCGATCGCTCGGCGCCGCTTGACCCCCAACTCGCGGGCGCGAAGACTGACGGCGCCGTACAAGTAACGGCTCAGGCCATCTCTCACGGACCAACGCTCGCGCGAGCGCCACAGGCTCAAAAAAACGTCCTGGACCAGCTCCTTGGCGTCCTCCGTCGCCAGCCCGCCAATCCGGCGGGCAAATTTGACGAGCAACGGCCAATACGCCCGGTACAGCGTCTCGAACGCCTGCCGGTCGCCCGCGCGAACCGCGGCGATCAAGGCCTCTTCTTCGCGTCGCATGTGACGTTTTTGAGTGCCGGTCGTATCCGACCAGATGACCCTTGTGCGCGAAGCTGATGGGTCAGCGTCTACTCGGCAAGATAGCGATGATGCGGTTGATCGAACGACGCGTCACCGCTGTCATCCGCGTTCCCGCGCCCTCCTGACCTGTCTGAGCCTCGCGATCACCGCCTGCGCGAGGCCCGCTGGACCATCCCCAGCAATCACCACCGCACCCTCTGCGGCGCCGGCGCCGTACACGCCCGCGCACAACGTCGTGAGCGGCAGCCTCGCGCAACGCCGCGCGACGTTACAACGGGTGCTCGATGCGTACCGGACGCGGAGCGCCGTGCCAGGCGCCGTGATCGCCGCGCGGTTCTCCGACAACACCACCATCGCCGTCGCCTCCGGCCTCGCCGATCGCGAGCGCGGCACGACGATGCCGGCTGAGGCACGGATGCTGGCCAGCGGCGCGGCCAAGACGTTCTACGCGGCGCTGGCCATGGAGCTCGTCGGCGAAGGACGACTCAACCTCGACACGCCGATCACCGCATATCTCCACGGCGCGCCGTGGTTGCACCGACTGCCGAACGTCGACCACGTGACCACGCGCATGCTCCTGCTGCAGACGAGTGGATACGGCTCATACACGCAGGCGTTCTACGACGATCTCGCGAAAGACCCCCTCAAACCACGCGAGCATCTCGAGATATTAAAATCCCTCTTCGATACGCCACCCAAAGCCGAACCCGGCGAGCGATTCGAGCCAAGTGATCTCGACTACGATCTCCTGGCCGTCGTCGAAGAAGCCGTCGCGCACGAGAGTCCGTACGCCGAGATCGACCGGCGGTTCATACACAAGCTCGCGTTGCGGGAAACCTCCCCCGTGCACGGTCCGCGCGTCGAAGGCCTCGTGCCTGGATATCTCGGAGTAGAGAGTCCCGTCGGGAACGTCCTCACCAGTGACGGCACCCTGGTCGTGAACCCTCAGTACGAGTGGGCCGGCGGTGGCTACGTGTCGACGGCCTCTGATCTCGCGCGATGGATGGGCGCATACTGCCGCGGCGAAGTCCTCTCGCCCAAGCTCTGGGCCGAAGTGGTGCGCGGCGTCGATGCGCCCGGTGGTCAATGGGGGCTCGGCCTCTGGATCGAGCACACGCCGCTCGGACCAGCATATCGCGCACAAGGCATGTTCCCTGGCTATCGCACCGAGGTGCGGTGGTATCGGGATCTCGATCTCGCGGTGGCCATCCAGGTGAACATCTCCGACAGCGACCCCCTGGCCACCGTCCTCGACGACGCGGCACGCGCCTTATCAGCTTCGCCAACGAACAGCTGAGGCCGGTCAAGATCTGTCGGGTTGCGGCGACGCAACGACATATTGCCAGGTGTGGAGAGGACCGTAGGCGCTGATGTCGAATGGACGTACAACGTCCACGCCGGCACAGTGAAGATGAGCGAGGCCCTAGAGACGGCGTTCGGTTGGTCTCCCGCCAGCGCTAAGCCCCGCCGTTGGTGGATCGATCGGGTGCACCCCGATGACCGCGAGCGCGTGATCGTCAAAACTGACGACATGCTGCGCGGCGACGAGAAAGCGTGCGGGCTGTCGTATCGGTTCCGACATAAGAGCGGCCAATACGTGCGCGTCCTCGACCGGTGGTCGGTCGAACGCGACGGCGAAGGCCGCGCGACCCGCGTCACCGGCACCATGGTCAACCTGTCGATGCGCGGCGCCGCACTCGACGCGGCCCGACTCCGCTTGGCACTCGCCGCGGGCCAGGTCGGCACATGGGACTGGGACCTCACCACCAACGAGTGGACACTCGACGCCCGCGGCCGCGCCATACTCGGCCTCTCCGACCTGGGGCCCGAACAGTTCCTGCGCACCGTGCACCCGGACGATCGCGACCGCGTCGCGGCCCGCCTCGGTCAAATCCAGTCGGACGCCGAGATCGACTACGACGACACCTTCCGCATCATCCGCCGCCCCGACGGACTGCGATGGGTCGCCGTCAAAGGCAAAGTCGTGAGCGACGGCGACGACCGCCGGCTCCTCGGCACCATCGTCGACGTCACCGACCGGCGCGCATACGAAACCCAAATCCTCGCGGCCGAGGCGGCGAAACGCATCGACGCCGAGGAGTCGAACAAGGCAAAGGCCGAGTTCCTGGCGGCGATGAGCCACGAGCTGCGTACACCGCTCAACGCCATCGCGGGCTACACCGAGCTCATGGAGCTCGGCGTCCACGGCGAGCTCACCGACCTCCAACGCGAAGACCTGCGCCGCATCCGCCACGCCAGCGGCCACCTGCTCGGCCTCATCTCCGATATCCTCGACTTCACACGCATCGAGGCGAAACGCATCGAGCTCAAGATCCGCGACGTCGAGCTCGATCCGGTGCTGACCGAAGCGTTCGCGATGATCGAGCCGCAAGCGCGATCGAAAAACGTGACCGCAACGTACACCGGCGCGCCAGGCGGATGCACCACGAGAGCCGACGCGGAGCGCGTACGGCAGATCGCCCTCAATCTCCTCTCCAACGCCGTCAAATTTACGCGCGCGGGTGGCTGTGTCGTGCTCGGCTGCGACGTCATCACGGGCGGGCCGATGCGAATCACGGTCAGCGACACGGGTCGCGGCATCCCGCCCGACAAGCTCGAGGCGATCTTCGAACCGTTCGTGCAAGTCGGCCGCGCCCTCGCGCCCGGCGAGCACGCCGGCGTCGGACTCGGCCTCGCCATCAGCCGCGAGCTCGCGCGGCGCATGGCCGGCGACCTCACCGTCGTCTCCGTGCACGGCGAGGGATCGACGTTCACCCTGACGCTGCCCGCTGGTGGAGACGCCTGAGGCGATCGTCGGAGCGGTCCGCGCGCTCATCGAGTACGAGGCGTCGATGGCCGACTACGTCGCGCTCGCGCGACGCGTCACCTCGTCCGGCTCCCTCAAGCGCCTGACCGCCGACCGCGCACAACTCGCCGGCGACCGCCGCCGCGTGCGGCGCGAGCTCAGGGCGATGCTGGCCGACTACTGCGCCGCGCTCAAGGCCGAGGGGACACCGCCTGAGCGCATGGTCATCGCGATCAAGGAGCTCGCCGCCGTGGCGCTTGGCCCGAATCAGACACTGCAGACGAACGCGCTCAGGGGCGATCTCTTATCGTGGGCCATCGAGGGCTACTACGCAGTACACTCGGACTAGCTCGCGCCCGGTCGACATGACATTGGCAGAGTCGCGGGTCGCCGTATCGGTGTCTCAGGATGCCCGCACCTCTCAGGTGGTCTCCGAATACCACGCACGGAGACGCGTGACGCGCCCTGACTCCGTTTCGACCTCCACTGTGGCATCAATATCGTACGGCACGCCAACCGCCGGCGTCACCGACCTACTGTATGCAAATCCGTATTTTCCACTCACGCTCGCTTTCGGCGTTCCCATGACGGCAAGCAATGCGTGAACGGAGATGCCAATCGCAAGACCATTGTCAGTGCGGATGGATCGCGCACGAGTAGAAGAGCAGGCACCGGCCGCCACATCCCCTGGTGGCTCCTTCCCAAGGTCGAATCCCATGATCCGGTGGTCCGGGCCTCCGATCTCATCAGACTCGAGCCGTAGGTATACGGCCGGACCGCTATCGATAGCGACTCGGTAGCATGTCCAGGTGTGATCGTCATGATGCTGCGCGCCGTGGATCCGGGTACTCCCCAATGGTTTCTGGGCCCCGAGCAGCGTCATCGTCGAATCAAGGCGCACACGGAGGTTGTCGATGAGTAGAGCACGTACGAGCGAATCATTCGACGAAGCCTGTTGGCTCGGGGACGAACTTAACAGCGTGCTCGCCATCGCAATGAGGATCCGAGTCATCATCTGTCGTGTGATGGAACCACCGTCTAGTCGAGCAGATCCGGCGCGTACTCGCTGAGCACCTTGTCGCGCAGGAACACCAGTCGAGATTGGAGCTGGGCGGCAGCCTCTTTCGTCGGCGGCACGTGAACAGGAATGAGGTCCACGACTGGCGTGCCCGCTTGCGCGGCGTCTACCCAGCGCTGCATCACGTCGAGGTATACGCGCAATGCCTTGGCGGGATTCGGAGCATCATCCGCCACCAAGTATGCGCTCGGTACATCGCCAACGACCACCCAAAGCCATTCGTCAACGCCGGCTTCTGACGGTTCGATGTCAAAGAGGAAAACACCGAATACGCCGGCAATCGATATTCCTTCGTACGTTGCTTTGATGGAACGAACCCATCGAAATGATGACAGGAAATCAGTTGCCTTGCGCGCGAGTGCCATCAGATCCTGCGTCTCCTGATCGTCGTCACCAATGAGCTCCGTTGCCGGCGTGACCTTCGTCATGTCGAGCGCTGAATGGGGGGCCATGGTCATCACTGGGGCGAGGAGGGGATAGCGTCAGTACCAACCACACGCTTTTCCAGGCGTGGGACCCCGAAGGTATTCGGCGGTGGGCGATGTCGCCTGACGGTCAAGCGCGACGTCGATGCCGGCGGTGAAACGCGACAACCTGCTGCTATCCGCGGCGGGAGTCGCCCATACCAGATCGCCGAACCGCAGCGTCACGAGCATCCCTCTGACCCTGAAGTGCCGCAGCGTCCCATACTCCGAATAGTTCGCGCAGTCGCGCCACAGGTTCTTGGCCAGCATGCGGCCGCGATTCCACCAGTCGGTGCTACCCGCATTAGAGGAGGTGTCAGCCAGCAAGTTGCCACTCGCGGTCTGGCCATTCGTGAGGGCGAAGAGCGCGCACTGAAAATCACCAGAGTAGTTGATGTCGATGGTTTCGTCATACTCACCATTGTGACAGTCCAGCTTGTACAACGGACGCCCCCGTGCGTCTGAGACAACGAGATGTACGGGAGCGTCTCCACCCGCCTGTTCGGTGACCCTGATCTGGGTATGCACGGGTCTCACCACGGGCCATATGCTGGACGTGGGCTGCATCAGCAACAATCCCCAAACCGTAATTGCCATCAAGCGTGACGACGCTACTCCCCGAGCGAGTGGCATTACTCGGAAATCGTCAGCGCTACTATAGTTAGGTGAGATGTCCTCGCGCTATCGTATGGCACGCAGACCAAGGGTATCTGGCGGAGGTGAATTGTGTCGAATAATGCGAATGTCACCGTGATGCTCAAGATAACGAACTGCCTCGCAACACCCCGGACACTCGTGATCGAGCCGTGGACAACCGAGTATGATCTGCCACCAGGCAAAACGCTGGACGTCGTTGCTCGGGGTGACCCGAAGTACCCACTTGAAGTGGAAGTAGAGGAAGGTCGAATCGTTGTAACGTCGTTCGATTCGGCTGGGGCGACCATGTCGGTGCTGGACCGGGGCGCTGAAGCGAAACCAGCCGGTTCCTGAGCTGGGGTCGGCTCCCAGTTCGAATCGGCTAGCGTTCCGCTATCGCGCGGCACGATGAACGCGTAGGCGTCACCGGGAGACCACCCAGGTCACCCGCCGTTGCGTGTCCGGCTGTACCGCGCAAGCCGTGGCGATCCATGCGGCCAAGACGACGCCGGGCGATCTCGCTACAAGGTTGAGACGGTCGCGCGCGAGCGTTACGTATCGCGTCACAAGTGCGATGTGACCGGGTCGTGTGCTCGTCGCGTTGCCCGCTGAGTCACAGCACATCTGCTGTGTCTTCGTCGATTCCGCAATTTTGTCAGCATCCGCCGTTCCTCAGCGTGCCACGCCATTACTCAGCGTGCCACACGCGGCGCGTGACGTCTCACACTCGTTCGTGTCCTGAATTCGAGTCACGTTGACGCGCGTCGCGGTTTCATGCGACGACAACAACCTGATAATTCGCCGGCAATGGCGCGTCCTCGCAACGTGTCATATAATCGTCGCCCCGCGAAGCGCCTCTCGTTGTTTCGTACCACCGCCTCATCGAGCAGTCGATGTCCGTCCGTCTCGCGTCATCGCTGGTGGCCGTGAACGTGTACCCCGAGCACCGGGCGCACATCGCCAGAGCCGTATGGCCGGTCTCTCGCATCGCGTTTCTGAACTACTGGGACATCGATCGGCATCTCCGACACCCCGACGCCGCCGAGGCGACGTACCTCGTCTCGCTCAACCCCATGAGTCGCTCGGAGATCGTCGACGTCATTCGCGAAATTCGCCGCGCCCGGCCGGTCACGCCAATCATCGCCTACGCGACGCTCCTCGATGACTGGGCCGTGGAAGCCGTCCGCGCGATCCAAGCCGGCGCCAACCATCTCGCGCTCCGCGGGTTCGATGACCTGCGGCGCATCATGTTGCACGTGAACGCCGACGCGCAACTCGTACCCGCGTGCGCAAATACCTTGAAAATGGTGCTCCCCTGGGTACCTCAACCGGCGCACACCGTCGTCGGCCTCTGCACCATGCGCGCGGCGAGCACCCTGTCCGTCAACGACGTCGCGCACACGATCGGCACCAGCAAACGCTCCCTGCATCGGCAGCTGCACATGCTCGGCCTGCCCACCCCCGAATCCACCATCAGTTGGTGTCGGCTGTTCGTGGCCGCCTACCTCTTCGCCCTCAAACGAGAGCCCGTCGATCACGTCGCCGGCGCACTCGGCTTCCGCTCCGGCGCGGGACTCCGCAACATGCTGCGGCGATACACGGGGTGCACGCCGACGGCAACGAGCGACCCGGATGCCGTCTCACGGCTCGCCCGACTGTATCGCGCGGCAGGACGGACCGCATGACCGCCGAGATCACGCTCGCCGACGGACTGACGCGTGACTATCTGCTGCATCATCGCGTATGCCCCGCCGGGTACGCCGACGGTGGCGCCGTTCGCGTGTCGGCCGCGCCCGATGCACTGCTCGACGACGCACTCGATGATCTGCGCTTCGTGTACGGCGCCGACGTCGTCGTCGAGCCGGCGAGCCTGGGCGACGTCGAGCGCGCGATCGAGCGGCTCACCACGCGCGCGGGCCGCGACATCGAGCTCGCACGCGTCGATCACGACGACGAGCGCACCGCCGATGTCCGCGACCTGGCGACACAGCCGCCGGTCGTCCGGTTCGTCAACCTGCTCGTGCGCGACGCCTACGACGCCGGCGCCAGTGACATTCATCTCGAATCCGCCCGATCCGGGCTCGGCGTCCGATTCCGGCTCGACGGCGTGCTCGCACCAGCGCCCGAGCCGCCGGCCGAGTTGGCCCACGCGGTCGTCTCGCGCATCAAGCTCCTGGCGGAGCTCGACATCGCCGAGCGGCGCCGGCCGCAAGACGGCCGCATCCGCGTACGCCTCGAAGATCGAGAGCTCGACCTTCGCGTATCGACCGTGCCAACGCTCTTCGGCGAAAGCGTCGTGCTCCGACTGCTCGATCGCGGTGGCCGGCCTGTCGCCCTCGAGGAGCTCGGCATGCCCGCCGGGATTCTCGAGGGCGTGAGCCGCCTCGCCGCGCGGCCCCATGGCATGATCCTCGTCACCGGGCCGACTGGCAGCGGAAAGACCACGACACTCTACTCCGCACTCCAGCGGCGCAACACGAAGGCCGAGAAAATCATCACGGTGGAAGACCCGGTCGAATATGAATTGCCGGGGATCACACAGGTCCCAGTGCACCGGCAAGCCGGCGTCACATTCGCCGCCGCGCTCCGGTCCATCCTTCGCCAAGACCCCGACGTCGTCATGCTCGGCGAAATGCGCGACCCGGAAACGGCCGAAGTGGCGGTGCAAGCCGCGATGACCGGACATGTCGTGTTCTCGACCCTGCACACCAACGACGCCGTGAGCGCGATCCCGCGACTCATCGACCTCGGCGTCCCGCCCTACCTCATCGCCGCCACGCTCGACGGAGTGCTGGCCCAGCGGTTGGTCAGAAAACTCTGCGAGGCGTGTCGTGGCGAGCAGTGCCCAGCGTGTCGTAACACCGGATACCGCGGAAGGCTCGGCCTGTTCGAGTTGTTCCCCGTCGACGACGAAGCAAAACAAGCGATCGTCGCCGGTCGCTCGCGCGCGGATCTCGCGGCGCTCGCTCGCACGAAAGGCATGCGAACGCTGGCCGAAGACGGCCAGACGAAAGTGGCGGCTGGGCTCACGACTCTCGAGGAGGTACTCCGTGCGGCGGACGCGTAACGCATTTACGCTCATTGAGCTCATCGTCGTCATCGCGATCATCGCGACGCTGGCCGCCGTCGTGGCGCCGGCCGTGTTCAGAAATGTCGGCGATGCAAAAGTCGGCGCCGCGAAGAGTCAGATCGAAGTCTTCGCGCTGGCGTTGAACGCGTATCGGCTGGACAACGACAACTTCCCGACGACGGATCAGGGCCTGGAAGCGCTGCGCACATCGCCCACAAACGGCGATCCGCCGCGTAACTGGCGCGGGCCGTATCTCAGTCGCGTCGTGCCACTCGATCCCTGGGGTCGGCCATACGTCTACCTCGCACCTGGCAAAACGAACCCGCAGTCGTTCGATCTCTACACGCTCGGCCGCGACGGCAAACCCGGTGGCGACGGCGAGGACGCGGACATCACCTCGTGGGGCGGTCCCGTCCAGCCGTGACCACCTCGGCGTACTCGTACCGCGCCGCGCGCGGTGATGGGACAGTGGAGCTGGGAACGGTCGACGCGACGAGCCGGGACGCCGCATCGAGTGTCCTGTCTGGTCGCGGACTGTGGGTACTCGACGTCCGACCCGCGACCCCAACCCTGACCCGCGCCACACTCTCGTCCGCCGAGCTGGCGCTCGGCCTCCGACTCCTGGGCTCGCTGCTCGACGCCGGCCTGCCCGTCGCGCGCGCGCTCGCGGCGTTCGCCGACGTGGCGCCCGACGGCTGGCGGCCCGCGCTCGGCGGACTCACCGCCGGCGTCCGCGAAGGACAGTCACTGGGAGCCGCGTTGGCAGCGAGCCCCATCGACATCCCGGCCGTCGTCGTCGGTATGGTGCAAGCCGGCGAGGCCGGCAGCGGCCTCTCCGCCGCCGTGATCCGTGCCGCCGACCTCATGGAGTCGGCCGCGGCCACACGGTCGGCGATTCGGAGCGCGCTCGTGTACCCGATCGTCCTCACCGTTGCCGGTTCGGCGTCACTCGTGCTGCTCGTCGGCATCGTCCTTCCGCGGTTCGCGAAAGTGCTCGCCGACTTGGGTGCCCCTCTACCGGCGAGCACGCGGGCGGTACTCGATATCTCCGCGGTCGTGCGAGCCGGGGCGGTGCCGGGCGCGATCGCGATCGCTGTCGCACTCGGTGCATGGCGGGCATGGGTCGGCACCGCCAGTGGGCGGGCACGATGGGATACGTGGCTGCTCTCGCTCCCGCTCATCGGCACGATCCGGCGTTCGGCCGGGACCGCACGGGTGGGCGGTGCCGTGGCGTCGCTCCTCGACAGCGGCGTGTCGATCGCACCCGCACTGCTCGCCGGCGCAAGAGCGAGCGGGGATGCGGCGCTCGAAGCGCGGCTGATGGAAGCGCGGGCGAGTGTCATCGCCGGCACGCCGCTGTCGAGCGCCATCGCCGCGAGCGATGCGGCGACGACGACTGTCGTCCGGCTCGTGCGAGCCGGCGAGGAGAGCGGGCGGCTGGCCGAGATGCTGAGTCGGGGGAGTGTGCTCGAGGCCGAGCGGGCACGGAGGCTCGTGAGTGGCGCCGTGAAGCTCCTGGAGCCTGCGCTGATACTCATGTTCGGTGGCATCGTCGCGTTCGTGGCCGCGGCGCTGCTGCAAGCGGTGTATAGCGTGCGGCCGACATGAACCGACTCGGTGTCACGCTCGTTGAGCTCATCGTCGTGCTGGCGATCGTGGGCCTCATGGCGGGCGTGACCACGCTGGCGTTTCGGAGAGCGGATATGACGCCGCGGGTCGCGCCGTGGGTGAGCGCGATCGCCGCGGCGCGGCGGACCGCGGTGGACTCGGACCGGACCGTGAGCCTGACCGTGCGCGTCGGCGACAACGTGTATGCGGCGACTGCCCTCCCAGACGGGAGTGTTGTCGCGGATGCGGCGCTCGGCATCGACCGGCTCACCGGAGAGGTCGCTCATGCGCCGTAGACGGCGAGATGGAGTCGTGCTCCTCGAAGCGATCGTCGCGCTCACGATCCTGACGGTCGCCGCACTCGCCAGCGTGGCGATGGTGCGCCAAGGCGTCGACAGCGTGCGCCGCTCGCGCGAGGCCGAGCACGACGTGCGCCAGGCGAGCGCGTTCATGGAAGCCATCATGCTGTGGCCGCGCGCCGATCTCGATCGCCACCTGGGCAACCGCGCCGAAGGTCCGTGGCGGCTCGAGGTCAATCGCCCGATACCGACGCTCTATCTCGTGGTGCTCACCGACTCCATGTCCCGACGTGAGCTGGTGCGCACGGCCCTCTATCGTCCCGAGCCGCTCCATGCGCCGTAGACGGAGCGGGGGATTCACACTCATCGAGCTCGTCGTCGCCATCACACTCTCCGGCGTCGTGCTCCTCGGCGCCCGCGCCCTCTGGGAATCCCTGGCGATATCGGTCGACCGACTGCGGACACAAGCGACCGCCGATGCCCGGGACGCGAACGGCGAGCGGCTCCTTCGATCGCTTGTCGGACGACTCGAGATCGGCACCGACCAGTCCCACGAGTTCGCGGGCGACGAGCAGCACGTGCGGTTCACGACGTGGTGCGACATGCCGGCGGGGTGGCAGGAGCGCTGCGACGCCGCGATCGGGATCGAGCCGGACTCCGCTGCGGAGCTCAGACTCGTCGCGCGCCTGTCGACCGGCGAGGTGATCACGCTCCAGCGAGGGTTCAGTGCCGGCGTGCTCCGCTATCTCAACGACCCGGCCGGCGGAGGCGTGTGGTTCCGGATCTGGGGACACGGGATCACGGCACCACTCGCGATCGGGGTCATCACCGACGGCGACACCACGATCGTACGCATCGGGGAGCGCGGATGACGGCTCGCCGAAACGGGTACGCGCTGCTCGCGGCGCTGTGGGTAACGGTGGCGCTGAGCGCGATGGCGCTGACCGGCCTCCTGGTGGCGCGCGATGTTGTGAACGGCACCCAGAATCGCATCGCGCTCATGCGCGGGCGATGGCGAGCCGAGGACTGCCTGGAGCGCGCACGGGTGGTCATCGCGGAGGTCATGAGCGGACGCGGCGACGGCAACTGGGCATCACTCGATTGGGCGGTCGCCGCGTCGCCGGTGATCACGGACGCGGCGTGCGATGTGTCGCTGGTCCCTACGGGTATCGCGGTCGATCTCAATGCGGCCGACGGCGAGCAGATGCTCGCGATGTTGCGAGTGCTGGGCATCGGCGAGCCCCGCGCCGACTCGATGGTCGATGCGTGGCTCGACTGGCGTGATGCCGATGACATCCCTCGTCCGATGGGCGCGGAGCAGGACTGGTATCGCACGCAAGGGAGATTTCCGCCTCGGAATGGGCCGTTCGCGAACCTGCGGGAGTTGCGGCGCGTGCGCGGCTTCGACGAGAGCGTGCTGCCGGACTCGATGCTCGACGCGGTCTTCACCGTCGAACCCGGCCGCATCGTGTGGAGTCGCGCGTCGATCGCGGTGCTGGCGAGTCTTCCTGGCGTCGGGGAGGAGGCCCTCGCGCTGATGATCGACCACCGGTCGCGCGGCGCGCCCATCACGAGCCTCCAGGCGCTCTCGGCTGACCTGTCACCGGGCGCACGACAGCTTCTGGCCGCGCGCACCGGCGAGTTGCAGCGGCTCACGACGGATTGGCCCGACGCGTGGGTGCTGACCGCGCACGGCGGTGCCTATGCCATCGAAGTGCGTCTCGCGCCCGCCGGCACGCGGGCCGCGATCGTGCGGAGGCGCACGACGCCGTGAGCCTCGTCGTCGGACTGGCGATCGAGCGCGACCGACTCCGCGCCGTCGGCGTGCGCGGGACGCGCGTGCTGTGGGGCATGGACGCGCCGGTCAGCGACGCGACCCCGCTTGGGCCGGCGCTCGACGCATTTCTCGGTCAGTTGCCGCTCGGGCGGCGCTTCGGCAGACCGCGCGTCACCGTGGCCCTTGGGCCGACGTTCGCGCAGACCAAGCGCCTCGCCGGACTCCCGCCGATCGGCGACGAGCGCGTGCTGGCCAAGACCGTCAACGAGCACGCCGCGCGGTTCTTCCTCAAGAACGGCATCCCGCTCGTGACGACGTCCGTGCGGCTCGACGCGAACGGCCAACCGTGGGCCGCCGCGCTCCAGAAGAACATCGTCGATACTATAGTCGGCGCGTGCCGCGCGAGCCGACTGGAGCTCGCTGGCATCGTGCCGGCGGTCGACGTCGCGAAACCCGAAGTGGCCGCGCTCGCGCCACTCGGCCGTGTGGCCCTCGAGTTCGCCGCCGCCTATGGCGCCGCGGTCACCCCCGAGGCGCTCACCTGGCGCGCGGGGTCTGCCACGGGCGCCGAAGAGCGAGCGCCGCGCTGGCGTATCACCGCCGTTGCGTGCAGCGCGGGCTTAGCCCTCGTCCTCGCCGTGTTCGCACCCGGCCTCGGCGCGCGCGCGGCCGAGCATCGCGCGATCGCGCACCTGGCGACGATCGGGGCACCGAACCGGGCCGCCGAACGCGTCGCACACGACAACGCGCTCGTGACGCGCGCGCTGGGCGAAGTCGCGACGTTCGATCGGGGTCAACGGTCGATAACGGCGTTCATGGCCGCGCTCGCGAACGCCCTGCCGAATGGCGCGGCGCTGCTCGCGCTTCATGTCGATAGCGCCGGCGGATCGGTGGTCGCCTTCGCGCCGCGTGCTGGTGCGCTCTTGACGCGCCTCGAGAAGGTACCAGGCCTCGCCGCGCCGGAGATCACTGGACCCGTGACGCGTGAGATCGCGCTTGGACACGAGGTCGAACGCGTGACCGTGCGGTTCCGATGGGGCAAGCCATGATGATATCGTCTCGCGATCGTCGCACGTTGACCGTTGGCGGCGCCGTCATCGCGTCGCTGATCGTGCTCTCGAAAGGCGTCCCGGCGTGGCGTGAGTGGGTCGCCGAGGCGCGCTCGGGTGCCGCGGAGCAAGTGCGCGCGTCGCGTGAGGCGGATACGCTGGTCGCGCACGCCAAGGCTCTACGCGATACACTTGCCGCGCGGAACGCGCGCTATGTCGCGCTCGCGCCAGCGCTCGTCGCGGGGAATACGCCGGCGGAGGCGTCGGCGACGCTGGCGTCGCTCGTGTCGGGTGCGGCGTCCGCATCCGGGGTCAAACTGGGCGCGGTGCAACTGCGGCCGGCCGCGGATACCGGTGCGCGACGCGCGTTCGTGCGGGTGAGTGTGCATGCCGACGTGGTCGGGGACATCCGGGGAGTGACCACGATGGTGGCGAGCTTGGAGCACGGCCCGGCGCGCCTGCGGGTACGCGATCTCACGGTCACGCAGCCCGATCCGGCCGCGCCTGCCGATCGCGTGGAAGCATTGAGGGCGGACTTCACGGTCGAGGGCTTGGCCATGGCGAGGCACCAATGACTCGAGTCGAACGGGGCCTGGTGTTGGCCGCGATCATATTGGCCACGCTCGCCTGCGTCAGCTGGTACACGAGCGTGCCGAGCCCCGTGCCAGTGGCACAGTCGAGCGCGGGCGATGTCGCCGACATTGGGGTGACGCGACCAGAGTCGGTCGATGCGTATGCGCGAGAGGTGGCGGAGACGGACCCGTTCCGACTCGACCGCCGCCCGGCATCCGTGGCGTATAGGCCGGACCTCGAGGGCGTCTCGCCACCACCCAAGCCTGCCAGGCCGCAGCTCGCGCTCGCGGGGCTGGTCGGCGGCGCTGCGTTGCTCGACGGCGTGCCTGGCCGCCCCGCGACCGTCATCGTCCACGCTGGCGACACCCTCGGCGGCCTCCGCATCCGGCGGATCGGCCGCGACACGGTCATCGTGTCCGGCGCCGACACGACCTGGCGACTGACCCTGAGGCAAGCATGGCAGTGAACCATCAAGCAGCCGGCGTTCTTCTCGCGATCGGCGTCTGCGTCGGGACAGCGACACTCGGCGCGCAGCGACCCGCCAGCCCGGTGAGTGAGCTCGGCGATAGCGTCATGATCCATCTCGTCGATGTCGACCTCCGCGTCGCCGTCTCGGCGCTCGCGCCGTATCTGGACCGTCCAGTCGTGTTTGGCGCCGTCCCCGCGCTGCGCGTGACGCTCGAAACGCCACACCCAGTTCCGCGCTCGGATGTCGTCCGCTTACTCACGGGCATTGTCGCGTCGCAAAACCTGGAACTGGCGGCGGACACGGCGGCCGGTCTCTATCGCATCCGCGCCCACGAAGCTCAAGCGCCGCCCCAGCCGATCGCGACATCGCGCGCAAGCGATGCGACGCAGCTCTACGTGATTCATCTGAGCCACGCCCGCGCGGCCGATGTCGCCGCGACGGTCAATGCGCTCTATGGCCGCGCGAGCGCGCTCGGCGAACCCGGCACGAGCACGGGCACGCTCTCGTCCAACCTCGCCCAGAGTGCATTCCAGCCGGCGCTGACTCCGCCGCCGCCACAGGGCGGAAACTCCGGGCTCAACGGCGGAAAATCAGCGGCGTTCAGCGGCGAGACGGCGATTATCCCCGACGCGGGCACCAACAGCCTCCTGGTTCGCGCCAACGCCGCCGACTTCGATCTCATTGCGGCCGCCGTGCGAGAGTTGGATGTCCGACCGTTGCAGGTGCTGATCGAAGTCCTGATCGTCGAAGTGCAGAAGAACTCGAACTGGGCGGTGGGCCTCGGGATCAATTTCCCGAATCAGCAGGCGAAGGGTACGAGCACCAGCATCGGTGGCTCGACGCCGAGCGCGGGACTCGGCGATTTCGCGCTCAACGTGATGCGCACGGGGAGCCCGGCATTCACCGCGAGCCTCAGCGCGGCGGCCGCGAAAGGCGAAGCACGCATCCTGTCTCGGCCCGTGGTGTTGGCCGAGAACAATGAGGAGGCCGAGATCTTGGTGGGGAGCCAGCAGCCGTTCATTCAGGTGCAGCAGACGCAGGTGGGCGCGGTCGCGCAGAACCAAGTCGTGCAGTACCAGGACGTCGGGACCAAGCTCACGGTTCGGCCGACGATCTCGACCGACGGATATGTGCAACTGCAGCTCACGCAAGAAGTGAATCAGGCGACGGCGCAGGTGCAGTTCAACGCGCCGGTCATCTCGACGCGCACGCTCAAAACGCGTCTGCTCGTCCGCGACAGCCAAACCGTGGTCCTCGGCGGCCTGTCGAGTCGCGAGCGCGACAAGAGCTCGAGCGGCGTGCCAGTCTTGTCCTCGATTCCCGTTCTGGGCGTGTTGTTCGGCCAGCAGGGTCGAACGAATACGGGGACCGAGTTCTTTCTCTTCCTGACGCCCCACATCGTGCGCGACGACATCGACGTGATGAAAGTGACGCAGCCCATCGATTCGACGATGCGGCGAGAGGCGCCAAGCCCGTGACCGATGCTCTGCTGATTGGCGCGTCGCCCGCCATGCACGATCTGCGCTCGGCGATTCGGCGCGTGGGGCCGTCCTTGGCGCCGACGCTGATTATCGGCCCGCGGGGATCGGGCAAGGAGCTCGTGGCACAGGCGCTGCACGCGGCCAGCCGGCGCCCCGGCCCGTTCGTTGCATTCAACGCCTGCGCGATTGCGGATACGATGTTCGAGGACGCGCTCTTTGGTCACGTGCGCGGCGCATTCACGGGGGCCACGGCGGATGCGCTGGGCTATCTCGCGGAAGCCCACCGCGGCACCGCGTTCTTCGACGAGGTGAGCGGCATCCCTCCCGCGAATCAACGGAAACTGTTGCGCGCGTTGGAGACGCGCACGTTCCGTCCGGTCGGTAGCCGTGCCGATCGCCAGAGCGACTTTCGTCTCTTGTCAGCGACCAACGACGACCTCGACGCCTTGGTGCGCGACGGCCGGCTCCGCGCCGATCTCATCGACCGGTTGAGTGTGGTGCTCCTTCGGGTGCCTCCGCTCCGCGATCGGATCGAGGACATTCCATCACTGACCCGGCATTTCGTCGGTCAGATCGACCCGCGAGGACAGCGATCCTTCTCCGACGCCGCCCTGGCGTCACTGGCCGAATATGACTGGCCAGGCAACGTCCGCGAGCTCAAGCACGTGATCGAGCGCGCGCTGTTGTCGAGCGAGGAGTCGGTCATTACACCCCAGATCGTGCGCTTCGCGGTCACCGGCCGCGAGCACCATGATGGGCGCGACCGTGATACCTTCGAGCGCCGCCGCCTGGCGACGCTGATGGAGAGCGTAGATTGGGATGTGGAGGCCGCGGCGCGCGAGCTCGGCGTGCATTTGACGACCGTGTATCGTCGTCTCTGGAAGCTCGGGCTGGCGCGCACGCGACAGCGGCGCCGTGCGGCATTGGGGACTGACGCCGAGTGAACGCTAGGATCGACGACGTGGCGTCACGCGCAGCGTGTCACCATTCGTGCCGACGATCGGTTGCGGCTCGGCGACCGGCGGGGCCAGCGCGGCGGTATCGCCATCGAGTCGCCAGATGCCCGACGTATCCCGGCGAGCGACGACGCCCCACTTGAGGGTCCGCCGGATGCCCAGCATCGCACCGCCGATCCGGAACTGTGGGCGCACGGCCGTGATCGCACCGATGTCATAGCCGCCGGTGATCGCGAACGGCGCGAATGCCGGCCAGATGACCCGTGCGCGGGCGCGCATCGCGACCGTGTCGTGGATGTCGCGATCGGTCTCATAGAACAGATGCAGCACGTCACCGTCCGCGTAGTGCTCCGCGCGAACGGTGTCCACGGCAATGTGTTCACCACTCGGGAGCGACAATGTCCAGGGTGCCGTGGTCCGAGTGGACGACGGCGAGCACGCCAGGAGCGATGCGGCGAGCATGGCGGCGAATTGCGCCACGAAATGCGAATAGATTCCGCGACGAGTGCTTGACGCGAGCGGAGCTAAATGCATCGATTAGCGCGCCCCGCGCTCGTGGCGCTGCTGCTGGGCGCTACGAGCGCGATCGGGTGCAGTCGCGGTTTCACGAAACGTGATGCGACGGCGGACGAGCAGCGCGCGGTCTGCGCGCTGCCGTCCGTCGTCGGCGCTGCCTGGCGGCGCGGCGTGCCGTTGCGGGCGGTGCCCATGACCGCGCTGCTGCCGCCGGAGACGCGCGTCGTGAACGAGGGCTTCAACCTGAACGGGAATCTCGCGTGGATCGGCGAGGAATCCCCCGCCGATACCACCAGCGTGCACGTCTACGCGAGTATCGATCCGAGCGACGACGGCTGGCTCTACATTCCCGACCACCCGAGTGACATCCCGATCCTGACGCCCGGCAGCCAGCGCACGCACTTCGCGGAGTGCGACGTCACGATGGATGGCCGGCCGGCGAAGGTGGCCACCTATCTCGAGCACAGCGGGGTGACATACGGGACGTACGCCGCGGCACTCCGGCTTTCCCTCGG
The DNA here is from genome assembly GCA_035486035.1 of Gemmatimonadaceae bacterium. Taxonomy (GTDB): domain Bacteria; phylum Gemmatimonadota; class Gemmatimonadetes; order Gemmatimonadales; family Gemmatimonadaceae; genus DASRDS01. The sequence continues at coordinate 8,283 of DATHNL010000126.1, read as the reverse complement.
CCCCGGCGCATGGTTGCGCGTGACGGGTACGGCCCCGTCGCCAATCGCGCGCGCGCATCTGCTCCGCGAGGTGCGATCGTTGCGGTTCGACGCCGGTGCGACCGGCGGCGCGCCCGACCCGCTCGCGCCGGTGTGCGATGCCGCGAAGGCCGATACCACCGGCTGGATTCGCACGCAGTCCCCGAGAGCGACAGGCGTGACCTTTCTGCAACCGGTGCAGCGGCCGGTCGTGTCGGAGATCCTCGCGTCGCCCGGATGGAATCTCCGTCCGGACGGGCTCGGGCCGACGTTCTGGTGCGAAGGGCGCGATGGGGATCGCGTCTACGGGCTCATTGTGCATCATACGGTTAACCCAGGCGCGACAAAGCCGATTTCCCTATGGTTTGCCGATGGCTACGTTCGCTTCGGGCCAGCCGCGGTCTGGCACGCCCATGTCTACCTCGGCATGGTCGACACCGGGCCGGTGGACGATCAGCGGCTCCGCACGGAGCTGCTGACCGTGCTGCGATCCGCCGTCCCAAACTAATCGTCACGCCGCGCCAATGATGCGATTTACGGACGATGAGCTCCTCAGCCTCGGACCGCTCCTGAATGACATGAGCGCTCGCGCTCATCGTCCGCTCACGCTGGTTCAGTTGATTGACAAATGGGCCGTGTTCGTGAGCAAGGTTGAAGGCGGGTACGCATTGACTGGTTACGACTACACGAATGAGCTGTGCGGTCGCGACCTGTTGGAGGAGGTGATACGATACGCTCGATCGCCCCTCCGCGAAAAAGTAGAGCTCGTGCTGGCGCCGTTGGACGCACGGTTCCAAGCGGTGACGCGAGAACTGATGGAGCCTATTCGTCTGGGCCCTCCACCGGACGCATCGTGGTGGTGGAGGCGAGTGCCCCACGACTTGTCTGGCGAGCTGGCATCGGACCTGCTTTCGCCTTCGTAAACCAGCTGTGGCTTATGGCGGCAACGCCGCGTTCGTCGCCGACAGTCAGCGGGGGTTGTGGAAGGGATGCAGCCTCGCGGCTAGCGCGGGTCTCGCTGTCGGTTTTGCAGCGATTGCCATTGTCGCAAGCGGGACCATTTGGTATCGAGGCCAATTCTACCATGATGCGACTTTCGGAGAAGCCCTACCTCGCGTAGTCGCGATCATGGCTGCGGTTGCGTTACTTGCAGCCGCCGTTGCGCCCGTCATCGGCGGCATTGCTCGCGCGGTACCGAAAGGCGTCGAGATCATTCGGCCACCAGAAAATTGAACTGCCCGAGCTCCTGCGCGCGCGCGAAGTCCGAGGTGCTGGCGAGGCGGACCAACCCCCGCGACGTGACGTAGGAGACGTTGAGACCGAAGCCGAGTACGCGATCGATGATGTGGCCTTCGTTGATCGCCCGCCCGAGAAACTCCATGATCAACGTGGGCCTCCCGCGCGGCCGACGCAGTGTGCGCTCGAATCCGTCGAGCAATCGCATCTCGTGCCCTTCGACGTCGATCTTGAGCAATGCCGTCTCCGGCGCGATGCCCTCGCGCTCGAATACGTCGTCGAGCGAGACGACCGGCACGTCGAACCGCTCCCGCACGTCGCCCGATGCGGTGCGCCCGGACTCCAACGTGCTTTCCTGATCATTCTCGCGAACATAGAACGTCATCGTGCCCGGCTCGGCGCTAACACCCGCGCGGCGAACCTCGACACGCGGGCTCCAGCCGTTGCGCTCGACGTTCCGTTCGATGAGAGATGCGAGATGCGGAGTTGGCTCGTACGCGATGACGCGCGCGTGCGGCGCGTGGCTCGCGGCGAGATAGGTGAAGACGCCGACGTTGGCGCCGATGTCGAAGATGGTCGTCGCCTCGCGCGCGAGGGATGTGTAGAGACGAATGGTCGACCAGTCGGCGTACTGCTCGAGCGGCTGGACGAGCAAGCTGCGGCAACTCGGGAGCGACAGGTCCAATTCCAATTTGACCACGGAAGCCCCGAGGTCGATCGACGCGACCGTGGTGCGGTGTGCCGAGTGGGAGACGAGCTCTTCGACCGCGCGCGACGCGGAGTTGCCGCCGAGGATGCGGCGCTGGCCCAATCGGGCCACCAACGCGATTAACGGCGGACCGAGTACGGTCGACCCAGTGCGGCGCAACGTGCGCGCGACGACCGACATGCGGGAAAATCTAGGGGCGCCGGGCGCCGCGAGCACGAATATCGCAATAGGACCCGGGCATGCACGGCCTGCACGAGATCGGAGCAAACACGGTCGCGACCTGGATCTGCGTGGTCCTCGTGATCCTGGTGATCCTCGGCGTACTGCGCGCGCTCGTACGCCCGATTGTCGCCGTCGCGCTCATCGCGATCATTCTCATCATCTTCGGCGTCCTCCGCGAAGACTCGGTCGCTCGCTTCGCCCGCAACACCGTCCACCAAGTCCACCAATTCGTGGCATCGCTCTTCAGCGCGGCGCGATAGGAACACTCCAGGTGTATCGCGTATTTATCACATATGATAGGTACCGTTCACCTCCGCGTCTCGAGCCTCCGTCGAGCGATCGCGTTCTATCGCGACCTCCTGGGATTCAAGGTCATTGCACCAGGCGTCCTCGCCTCGAGTGAGAATGGCCCGCCGCTGATCACGCTGACCGAGCTGCCCGGCGCCACAAAGCCAGGTCGCACCACCGGCCTGTATCACGTGGCGATCCGCGTGAGCGATGCCCCCGCGCTCGGCCGCCTGCTCGCCCGGCTCCTCGCCGCCGACTACCCGTTGCAAGGCGCCAGCGACCACCCGACGAACAAGGCGATCTACTTGGCCGATCCCGATGGCAACGGCATCGAGCTCACGATCGATAATCCCAAGTCCGAGTGGTTCGGCCCTGACGGTCAGCTGCGCCTGGCGTCACCACCACTCGATGGCCACGCACTCCTCGAGGCCGCCGGCCCGGCGCCGTGGGCCGGGCTCGATGGCGGGGCGGATATCGGGCATATCCACCTGCACGTGGCCGATCTCGATCGCTCGATCGCGTTCTATCGCGATGTCGTTGGGATGGACCTCAAGTATTCACTCCCTCGCTTCCGCGCCGCGTTCATGGCGTTCGGTGATTATCACCACCATCTGGGCCTCAACACGTGGAATGGCGTAGGAGCGAGTCGCCCCGCGAGCGATGCGGTGGGGCTCGTTTCATTCACGATCCAGGCGCCTGATACAACCGACGGCGACCGCGAGCTCGTCGATCCCGACGGAAATCGCGTGCTATTAACGGCCGGTGTGACTCAAGGAGCGGGGAGCCTCTAGCCGTATACACGGCCAGCCGCTACTGTTGTAGGGTTACCCAGACCCGAGGAGGGGTCCTGCGACGGTTGCGCATCGGCGTTCTTGATCTCGTTACAAGCGGCCCGGCCCACGGGCTGTACTCAAAGCTCATGAACGCCAATTTGGCGAGCATCATGCCGCAGGTCATCGGTGCATGGTGTGAGGAAGCGGGCCATGAGGTCCGCTTCGTGTGTTATACGGGGTACGAGGACCTCTCCAAAGAGTTGCCCGCGGACACCGACCTGCTGTTCATCTCGTCGTTCAGCGAGGCCGCACAGCTCTCGTACGCGATCAGCGCGATGTATCGCCAGCGTGGCACCATCACCGCGCTCGGCGGCCCGCACGCGCGCTGCTATCCCGAGGACTCGGCCAAGTACTTCGACTACGTCTTCGGTTTTACCGACAAGCCGCTCGTCTTGAGCATGCTCGAGGACTGCGAGCAGCATCGGCCCATGGGCATTCATTTGAACGCGGGCAAGCAGCCGCGCCAACTGCCCAGCGTCCGCGAGCGCTGGAAGTTCATCCAGGTCACACTCGCCAAAGCACCGACGATCAAGATCGTCCCCATGCTGGCGAGCTTGGGATGCCCGTACACGTGCAGCTTCTGCATCGACTCGACGGTCGACTATCAGCCGTTCGAGCCCGAGCAGGTCCGCGACGATCTCCGGTTCCTGCTCGCCAACATGAAGCGGCCGCGCATCGGCTGGCACGACCCGAATTTCGGCGTGCGCTTCGACGAGACGCTCGGCGCGATCGAGGAGGCGATCCCACCCGGGAGCGCGGACTTTATCGCCGAGTCGAGCTTGTCGCTGCTCAACGAGGATCGCCTGCCCCGACTGAAAAAAAACGGGTTCGCCGCGATGCTGCCCGGTGTCGAGTCCTGGTTCTCGCTTGGCAACAAGGCGAAGACGGGCAAGCACTACGGGATGGAGAAGGTGAAAACGGTCGCCGAGCATGTGAACATGGTCATGCGCTACATCCCGTACATGCAGACCAACTTCGTGCTCGGCCTCGACACCGACGAGGGCGACGCTCCGTTCGAGTGCACCAAGGCGTTCGTCGATTTGGCGCCGGGGGCCTTCCCGGGATATTCGCTGCTCTCGGCGTTCGGCCGGGCGGCGCCGCTCAACCTTGAGCTGCAACGCGCCGGGCGCGTGCTGCCGTTCCCGCATCACTTCCTGAACAACAACCTGGCGATGAACGTCAAGCCCAAGAACTACACTTGGGAGTCGTTCTACGACCGCGTCATCGATCTCACGACCTATTCGTTCTCACCTCGGGCGATCTGGAACCGGTTCAAGGCGACCGGTGGGACGATCCCGAAGTGGATGAACGTCGTGCGCGCGATGTCGAGCGAGGGGTGGGGACGCCAGCGGTACTACACGAAAGTGCGGGCGCTACTCAGCTCCGACGCGAGTGTCCGGCGGTACTTCAACGGCGAGACGGACACACTGCCGGCGTTCTACGAGAACCGCGTGAAGCAGGATCTCGGGCCGTTCTGGTCGGAGCTACCGGAAGGCGCGCTGCGGCACGATCCGAACGCCTACCTCAACGCCGAGCGGGAGCGGGTGACGCGCGGGACCGAGGCTACTGTCGAACTTCAGCGTTCTTCGCCGGCGTCCTGAACGAAGGCGCGCCGCCTTGCCCCGAGGCGGCGCGGTACCAATCTCCAAGCTCCCGCCAGGCACCCGCCGTCTCCTGAACCGGCGTAGCGCCACGCCACGCGCAGAGTCCGCTGCCGCGGGTCGTGAGGCAATCGCGCCGGTAGCCGATGCCGAAGTGCACGAGCACCCAGTCTTCGTACGACGCGACGCCGTAGAGCGCCTCTGAGAGCGAGGTGCAGGCCTCGCGCCATTCGCCCGGGCTGATTGGCGATCGGACTTTCGTCGCCTGGAGCGGCACGCAGGAGTTGGGGTCGATCCGAACGCCTTCCGTGCGCCGCGGCTCGAACCCGAGGCGCCGCACGTAGACGCCAGACACGCTCGGGTCGTTTGGGCCGGTCGTCACGAACATCCCGCTCTCGCAGACCCGCATGAGCCGCATGCTCTCCATGGTCAGCGAGTACGCGCTGGACGACAGCGTCCCGCCCGCGACCGGCCCACAGTCGCAGGTGAACCCGTACGCGAGAAGCAGGTTGCCGGACGAGTGTTTGACGTCGTGGTTCCAGAGCCAGAGCTGCTGGTCGAACAGGCGTTCGGCCCGCGTGCGCGTCGCGCGCGGAAGTTGAAATGGAAGAAGGGTATGCGAGAACGCCACGAATCGGATCTACCGCGAAATAGTGTCGATGTTCCCAGCGAGTTCCTGCAAATCGTTCGGGTTCACGTCGGATACGGCCCAGTAGACCATTCCTGCGTGCGTCCAGTGTAGCATGGAATATCCTAGACGCAACTCACCTGCCGGTTTCGACTCGTTGCCGCCCGGCCATTCGTAGACGTTGATCTTGTGCTGGCGGCGACCGTAGACGAGTGCCGCCACCCGCTTGCCGGCGATGAAGTCGACCCGGCCGCCGAGCAGAGGGAAACCCTGAGGGGCGAGGTCGACTACAGACGGTGCGAAGTCGAGCTTGCCCGAGAACCAGGGTTTCACGGTGTGCTGGTCGGTGGAGGCGACGTCGAACAAGTGGGCTTGGTCTCCGGCGAGGGATCTCACATGGCTATCAAGCACTTCCTGGGCCGTGGTCCCCGCCGCGTCGCCACCTCGGCGCCCGCCAACCGCCAGGCCGACGGCTAGCACTACCGCCGCAGCGGCGGCGAGGACTCCGGGGCTCCACATCGGACGACGCCGGCGGGCCCATGGGCTTGCTGCCGTCGCATCGGCGGCTTCGAGCGTCGCCGCGATACGCTGCCGGAGCGCTGCCGGCGCCGTCTCGGCGTGCGCGTGCCGGCGCAACGCGTCCCCCATGCCTCTATACTCGGCGAGGCGCGCGGTGCAGGGCGCGCAGGTGGGCAAGTGCGCCTCCAGGGTGGCGACGTCGTCCAGCTCGCCATCCGCATAGGCACTGAGAAGATCTTCGAATTGCTCGTGCGTCATGTGGCTCTCTCTGCGACATCCCCAATGAGCTTGCGCAAGCGCTCGCGGGCGCGAGCGAGGCGCGACATTACCGTCCCGATCGGTGCATTGATCGCCTGCGCGATCTCCTTGTAGGAGAGCCCCTCGAGCTCGCGGAGTACGACGACTTCGCGCGCCTCGTACGGCAGCAGGGCGAGCGCTTGCTCGATCGTCAGCCGCTGGTCTTCGTCCACGCTCAACGGATTCGAATGCAACCGGTCGTCGAACTCGATCGTCTCCGCGCGATCCATACTGCGCCGCCGCGACGAGTAGCACGTGTGCCGCACGATCGTGAGGAGCCACGCGCGGCTCTCCATTTCTGATGCGCCGCCGCCCGCGCCACGAAACCCATCGAAATATCGCAATGCACGCAGATACGCCTCCTGTACCACATCCTCGGCGTCATGACGATTGCGCGTCAACTGCCGCGCGACAGCGTACGCGGCATCGAGGTGTGGCATCATCAGCTTCGCGAAGCGGCCGGAGCGCTCGTCCGCGTCTTCGTTCACACTCTGAGTATAGCGCCCGAGTCCAGGGGATATTCGCCCGGGAATAAACTCGCGGGGGTCCGGGTCCCCCCGGTATGCCAAAATTTATCAAAGACGACATTGCGCAGGACGGAGTCGACCGTCGTGGCTTCCTCGAATGCATGGCCTGGGCGGGCACTGGCCTCGTCTGGTCCATGGTCGGTGGTGTGCCGCGCTCATTCGCCATCGGCGACGCGAAGGCGCCCAAAGACCTCTTCTTCGTGCAGATCTCGGACAGCCACATGGGATTCGACAAGGCGGCGAATGCTGACGTGGCCGGGACGTTCCAAGAGGCCATCAATCGCATCAACGCCCTCCCCAGTCAGCCCGCGTTCCTGCTGCACACGGGCGACATCAGCCACTTATCGAAGCCGACCGAATTCGACGCCGTCGACCAGATGATCAAGTCGGCGAAGACAAAGACCGGCTCGATCTTCTATGTCCCAGGCGAGCACGACGTCCTGAACGACCAGGGCGTGAGCTACCGGGCCCGCTACGGCAAGAACACGCTGGGCAACGGGTGGTACTCGTTCGACCACTCCGGCGTGCACTTCATCGGCCTCGTGAACGTCATGGACTTGAAGCCCGGCGGCCTGGGAAGTTTGGGCTCAGAGCAACTCGAGTGGCTGGAGAAAGACGTGAAGGGCCTCTCGGCGAGCACACCGATCGTCGTGTTCGCCCACGTCCCGCTCTGGGCCCTGTATCCCCAGTGGGGCTGGGGTACGGATGATGGCGCACAGGCGCTCTCGTACTTGAAGCGGTTTGGGTCCGTGACCGTGCTCAACGGCCACATCCACCAAACCGTGCAGAAGATCGAGGGGAACATGACGTTCCACACGGCCCTCTCGACCGCATTCCCGCAGCCAGCGCCCGGGACAGCAGCCGGTCCAGGTCCCGTCGATGTCGGTGCCGATCGCCTAAGAAGCTTCCTCGGACTGTCCAGCATCCGCTTTGCGGCCCACGCCGGCACGCTCTCGATTGTCGATTCGTCGCTGGCCGGCACGCCGGTGGCGGTGGCGGGAGCATCGAGCGCTCGTGGCAAGCCGAAGACGCTCGCGCCTGTGGCCGACAATGAGATCGCGATCGACAACTTCGTGTTCAATCCGCCGAATCGCACCGTGCCGGCGGGGACGACCGTCACCTGGATCAACCGCGACGACGTCCCGCACCGGATCGCCAGTTTCACCAACGCATTTACACCCGGGCCGACGCTCGATACCGACGGTAAGTTCTCGCAGAAGTTCGAGACGCCCGGCGTGTACAAGTACTACTGCACCGTACACCCTACGATGACGGGGATCATCACGGTCCAGTAGGTAAGGCGAACACCACCAGCGCATCGCCGTCACCGAAAATGTCACCGCCACCTGCGGCGACGGCGACGTACTGGCGTCCATCGCGTCCCTTGTACGTCATCGGCGTCGCC
>DATHNL010000125.1:0-16762 GCA_035486035.1 Gemmatimonadaceae bacterium | reverse complement strand
ACGATCTATCGAACCGAGCGCGACTCCCGCGTGATCTCGGCGCTGGTGCGCGCGGCGAAGGCTGGCAAGGATGTCCTGGTGGTCGTCGAGCTCATGGCGCGCTTCGACGAGAGCCCGAATCTCCGATGGACCACGATCCTGACCGATGCCGGCTGCCGCGTGGTGCACGCGCCGCCAGGCCTCAAGGTGCACGGGAAGGTCGGCGTCATTGTCCGTCCCGAGGGTTCGTACGGTTTCGTGAGTACGGGCAACCTGAATTCGATCACGGCGGCCCACTACACGGATTTCGCGATCCTCACGGCACGCCCGGAAATCGTCGCCGAGGTCGCGGCGTTATTCGATGATCTCGCGGCGGGCGATGTGACACGTGCCAAGTACCACCACGTGTTGGTGTCACCGTACTCGATGCGCGACCCACTGCTGACGCTCATCGGCCGCGAAGCCGCGCGCGGCGAACAGGGCCGCATCCGCGCGAAGCTCAACGGCTTGGACGACCCGGAAATCATCGGCGCATTGTACACGGCGTCCCAAGCGGGTGCGCGTATTGACCTCCTCGTGCGCGGGCTCTGCACACTCAGGCCCGGTATTCCAGGCCGTTCCGAACGAATTACAGTCTCCAGCATTGTGGGCCGGTTCTTGGAGCACGGCCGCATCTATGCGTTCGGCGACGACTATTGGATCGGATCGGCCGACTGGCGGATGCGCAACTTGATGCACCGCGTCGAGGTCGCCACGCCAATCGTCGACGCGACGGCTCGGCGTCAGGTCGAGGAGATCCTGATCTCCGAGTTGAACGACCCGACGCGATGGATCATGCGCGCCGACGGGTCGTATGCGCAGGACCCGAACGCGGCATCGGCCGAGGGGACTCAAGACCGATACGTGTCGCGGCTGTCGCCTGCGTGATACCGGTATTGCCCTCCCGGGGGGACAGTCTCATGCGTGTTATGGCCGTGTTTCGATTCCAACGACTTGTAGGCCAATGAGTTGGGAACGGGGCCCCAACGGGCGCGAATCTCGCTTCCCGATACTGGCATGCCCGCCATACCAGTAGAGACCACGGACGCGCTGCGATCGGCGATCATCGAGCACGTCACGTTGGAGCCGGCGCCTGAGGCCCAAGTGCTCGATCGCGTGATCGAGCGGCTGACACGAGAAGGGCAGCATCTCAACCTGCGCGTCGAGCAACTTCTGCTAGTCGTGAAGACCTGCTGGCACGAGCTTCCCCTGGCCATTCGGCGCTCACCGCGTGCGGCACCGGATATCCTGCTGAATCGCATGGTGCAGGGGTGCATTCGGACGTACTATGCGGACTCACGGCGCCGTCGGAGATTGGTCACGTAGCACCTCGGTCACGTGTCGCGCGATCACGAGCTCTTCGTCGGTCGCGATGACGCGCACAGTGACGCCAGCGCCGTCCGCCGAGATGATGTCAGCATTGGCTGTGTTCCGTGCCGGGTCAATGCGCACGCCGAGAAACTGTAGCCCCTCCCCAATGTGCTGACGCACTGGCGCGGCGTGCTCGCCGATGCCGCCAGTGAACACGATCGTGTCGACGCCGCCGAGCGCGGCCGCGTACGCGCCAATGGTTTTCTTGACGTGGTAACAAAACACGTCGATGGCTTCTCGCGAATTGGTGTCCGTTCGCGAAAGCAACTCCTGCATATCGCTGGTCGCCCCCGAGAGGCCGAGCAACCCAGCCTCGTGATTCACCAATCGCGCGACGTCACCGACCGACATATCGCGTAACAGATACAGCATGACGCCGGGATCGAGATCCCCAGATCGTGTTCCCATGACGAGTCCCCCCGTCGGCGTCATCCCCATACTGGTATCGATGCTGTGACCGTCGAGGACAGCGGCAACGCTCGCGCCGTTGCCGAGATGCGCGATGATGGCCCGCTTGCCCAGCGGCACGGCGCTGACCACGTACTCGTATGACAGCCCGTGGAACCCGTACCGAATCACACCGCGATCGGCGAGCGGCCGGGTGAGCCCCCACAGCTGCGCCACCCGCGGCATGCGCCGATGAAACGCGGTGTCAAAACACGCGATCTGCTCGAGCTCGGGTGACCATCGCCGCACGGCATCGATCGCCTCGAGTGCCTGCGGCAGATGCTCCGGCGCCAGGGGAACGAGCCCACGCAACGTGTCCTCCACCGCTGACGTGATGCGCACCGGTCCGAAATAGGTCGCGCCGCCGTGCACGATGCGATGCCCGACCGCGGCGAGGCTCCGCACGTCGAGCCGTGCCTCGAGCGTCTCGGTCAGCACGCGCCACGCGGCGGCATGATCGGGCAGATCCACGCGCCGTTCGTCCGATGGCGTGCCGTGTACGGTCAGCGTGCCGTCCGGCGTCCCGATGCGTGCCAGCGCGCCGGACATGATGCGCGCTTTCGCATCAGCCATCGCGAACACGGCGAACTTGAGGGACGACGAGCCAGCGTTCAGCGCGAGAATCATGGACGAATGGCCAATTTGGTATATGTTGGACCTCGGGCGTATGGAGCAGCGCGTATTCTACTGCCAGGGCCCGGAAGCACACGTCTGGTCCGATCCAGATGATGCGGGCAAGTGTTGTAACGGATACGAGCGCGCCGTCGAGATCCAGCGCGACGCGCAGGGCAACGCGCAACTCGCATACTACTGGCGCCCATTGCATTCCCCGGTTGTTGGCATTGCCGGTGGCGTAACCCCACTCGCAAGCCGGTCGATGCCCATGGAGTCCCCCGGATGCGCGTTCGGCGACGAGCCGCGCAGCGGCGAGGAGGGTCTTAGCCCGCTCCGCCACATAGCGTACTTCGAGGCACTCGGCGCCTCCGAGACCGGCACACCGGAGTGGGAGGCGACGTCGGCTGGACTCGTCGTGCTGAGGCTCGTCGACCGCTGGGTCTGGCGCCACGTTCGCGAGCGTGCACCGACGTTTCGTGAATTCGTCACTGTTCGGCGAGCGATCGCGCGCGTCGGGCCGGGTGCGATGCGCGCCGCGCTCGGGGAGCTCGCCTCGGCGGTCGCGGTATTCTCCAGCGCGCGCGCGGCGCCGGTGAACGACTGTCTCATGGCGTATGCGCAGGTCCTGCAGGATGGCGCGCAGTGGTCGTTGGCGGCCGACGTGTATGACACCGTCCTAATGAATGCGAGGTCGGCGTCGGACGCGCGGGCGTTGCCGGTTTGCGCGGTGCGTGCCGGCCTCTGTCTCCGGATGATGGGCAAGCTCCGCGATGCTGACCGGGTGTATCGCTTCGGTCTCGACGTTGCCTCCGAGATCGGCGACCGGCACAGCGCGATGCTCGCGCGCGTGGGCCTGGCCGCGGTCGCGGCGCAGCGCGGTGAGCTGCCGGAAGCCGAGTCCGTGCTCGACCAGGTGATTGTTGACGCTGTTGGGCCAGAGCTCAAAGCGGTCCGGGCTGCGGCGCTCCACGATCGCGGTGGCGTCGCGATTGTCCGGCAGGAATATGAGCGGGCGGTGCTGCTTCTATATGAAGCGTTCACACTGTATCAGGATGTCGCGAACCGTGACCGGGCGTTGAACGATCTCGCGACCGCGCTCGGCAGTCTCGGGTTGCGTGGGGCGGCGCACGATGCGTACTTCGTCATTCATTCGACGTCGCATCAGCGGGACCTCCGGTGGTGGGCAGGCCTCAACCTCATGCGGTTGGCGGTGCTGGAGCACAACGAGAGCGATTTTGAGCAGTACCGGCTCAGGCTGCGCCGGGAATCGCTGACCGGCACGCATGCGGCCCACTATGCCCTCTTCGTCGGGGAGGGGCACGCACGGTTCGGGCGACCCGATCGGGCGCGCCGTGCGTTCTCGCGCGCCGCGGAGCTCGCGCTGGAGTTCGGTCTTCCGTCGGTTGCCGCCGGAGCGATCGCGGCGCGGGGATCGTCGGAGGTCGCGGCCACGCCCGCCGTTGCGCGGGTCGTCACCGCTATTCGCGCATTGGCCGGAGTCGAATCCTGACCATGCGGTTGCACCTGGGTCGCCGTTTGCGTGTGCTACCTGCGCTCGCCGATCACGTCCTGCCGTCGACGCGATCGATCGATGTCATCGCGTTTCTGCCCGACCGGCTGCTCCAGACGCTCCGCGTGGTCGCCGCGGGGCGTCATGAGGTCACGACGGTCGCGACGATGTCGGAGCTCGACGCAGCGTTGCGACAGGGTCGCGCCGATTGCGCGGTGGTCGATCCGCAGGGTCCTGGTCGGCCGGGGGCCGAGCGACTCGGACCGCTGCTCGCGCGCTATCCGGGCGTGCACGTCGTGGTGTACACGACGCTCACGGCCGACTCCATGCACGACGTTGCGGCCCTCGGCGTTCGCGACGTCGTGCTCTTCAACTGCGACGACCGGCCGACCTACTTTCGCGACCTGCTGGAGACCGCACCGGCGGCCTCGCTGACGGACGACGTGCTGGCCCGGGTCGAGGGGGCCCTCACGACCGTGCGACCCGAGCTCCGTCGCGCGCTGGCCGAGCTCTTTCGCGCCCCGGAAACAATCAGATCGGTCGATGCCTTCCGCCGCGTCGCGGGTATGTCACGCATGACGCTCGGCCGTGCGCTCACCAAGGCTGGGCTGACGTCGCCCAGTGGTCTCCTGCGATCGGCCCGCGTGGTCCGCGTGTACTTCCTGGTGCGTCGCGGCGGGCTCCGCCTCAAGATTATCGCGCCGCGGCTGGGCTACTCGTCGCCGCGAAAGTTGGCGGACGAGTGCAAGGCGTTGACGGGGCTCACGCCGATGCTCTTGTCGCGGACCGTCGATCCCGATGAGTTCTCGGCGCTGATCGCGCGCAAACTCTTGCGCCATCCGTTGTAGCCGCACCGTTCATAAGCACTCCGTTTTCAACACCACGTATCGTCCTCGTCGCGTATTGCTTCTGGCAACATTTTACAGTTGCGGGTGTGACTCAGTGGGCATATCTATGCCGCCACAGGCAAGCAGTCAGTGAGAGTGCGCCGCTGACGGGTCGTATGTAGCGAGTTCGATCCCTTTGTTCCGATGATCGCGAGCTTTTTCCGGCGCGCCCGCGGGAAGCCAGCCGTTTCGTTGTCCGACCGCCTGATCGCGTCCCCGCGCGTGTCGCGTGCGACGCAGCACGGTCAGACCATGCTGCTCGATCTCTCGGGCGGGGCGTACTACACGCTGAACGAGAGTGGCGCGTTCATCTGGGACATGCTGAAGCGCGGGACCACACTCGGCGAGATCGTCGACGCGCTCGAAGCGCGATACGATGCGCCACGCGAACAGATCGCCGCCGACGCTTCCACAATGACCACGGAGTTGCTCGCTGCCTCCCTGGTCCGCTTTGAGCGTGCCCAATGATGACGCGAATTCGCGTCATGAAGCGAATTCGAGCCGTCGACAGCGCGGTCGCGCTGATCGCGATCAAGCTGATGCTGCTCGTGATTGGCTTCGCGCGCACGTACTCATTGCTCCAATCGCGCGTGCGCGATCTCTCCACGATCGCGGAACCTGACGCGCCGACGTTAGATGCCTCCGCGCGCTCGATCGTCGCCGCCGCCATACTGATTCCGGGCCGCATCGAGTGCCTCGAACAGTCTTTAGCACTCTGGTACTTGCTCCGCCGCCGCGGCGTCGCCGTCGAGCTGACATTCGGCATGCGACAGTACCCGTTTGGCGCGCACGCCTGGGTAACCTACCGAGGCGAGCCGCTCAACGAGGATCGCGAAGCGCTCCGCCACTACGTCGCCTTCGCCTGATCTCATGCCCTCGTTTTTCACACTGGTGCGCCCAGGCGGCGTCCCAGCCGACGAAGGAGTTCGCTGCGGCGACTGGAACGTCGTGGGCACGGCACGCCTCGACAACCGCGCCGATCTCCAATCATGGACGCACGCACCTTCAACGTCCTCCGATCTCGCCTTGATCGCGTCGGCAATCTCCACTCGCGGCGAATCCTGCGTCCGCGACATCCTCGGCGATTTCGCCTTCGTCGCCCAGAACGCCGTGACCCACCAGGCAATCGCCGCGCGCGATGCCTTCGGCGTAAGGCCTCTGTACTACCGCACCAAGCCCGCCGAGCTGGCCTTCTCCTCCCACGCCGCTCGCCTGGCCGAGGGCACCGACTACGACCTCGACTACATCGCCGAGTTCATTCTCTCGGGCTTCGACCGCGACCACCGCACTCCCTACCGCAACGTCCGCGCTTTCCCTCCGGGCCACGTGCTAGTCGCGCGCGCCGGCGAGACCTCACTCAAGCGCTACTGGTCCGCCGCCGAGTTCCAGCCGGCCGACCACGCCTCGGCTGAGGAGAGCTGCGCCGAGTTCCGCGCCTTACTCGAGCGCGCGCTCATTTCAAACCTGACGGCCGCCGACAACTGTTGGTCGCAACTCTCAGGCGGTCTCGACTCGTCGTCGCTCGTCTCTCTAACCGAGACGATGCGTCGCGAAGGCCGGATCTCCCACGGCATCGCCGGCACGGTGATGATGGTCGATTCGCTCGACGACGAATCTCATTACGCACGCGCGGTCGTCGAGCAATACGGCGTCCGCTTCGAGACAGTCACCGACTACTGGCTCTGGCAGGACGACGGCGAACCCCCGCCGCCCAACGACCTACCGGACCCACTCTACCCGATGTACGCCCGCAACCGCGCTCTGTGTTCGATCGTGCGCAACGCCGGCGGTCGCGTTTTGTTCAGCGGCGTCGGCCCCGACCACTTCGTCGCCGGCAACCTGTATTTCTTCGCCGACTGGCTCGCACGCGGCAAGATCCTCGAAACTATTCGCGAGCTTTGGCGCTGGTCGGTCCTCGGCAAGAAGCCATTCTGGAAATACGCAGTCGACAACGCAATCGCCCCCTTGCTGCCGTCAGGTGTCCGCCGCCTTGCCGCGCCGCGCTGGGCGCAAGTGTACGACTGGATCGACCCAACGTTCGCCCGCCGCCTCGGCTTGAACGACCGCACCGCCTGGAATCGCGCCCTCAACGCCGCTCCGATCGGACACAAATTCGCGGGGCAGGGCGAGTCAGACATCGCGCACCTCGTGGTCTGCATCGATCGCGGCGAGTTCGAGAATGGGATAGAGATGCGATGTCCGTATCTCTACCGCCCATTCGTCGAATTCTGTCTTCGCCTTCCTCGCGAATTGCGGATCGAGTCGGCGACCAAGAAGGTGGTTATGCGCGAGGCGATGAAGGGCGTGCTCCCAGAAGTCATTCGCGCGCGTCGCGATAAGGGCGCCATCAGCGGTCGCACGCGTTGGGCGCTGAGTCGGGAAGGGTCGACCATCGGACGCATGTTGAAGTCGTCGATCCTTGCAGAGCTAGGTTGTATCGACATTACAAAAGTGCGCCAGGCAATAGAGCGTGCTCGCACCGGCGATGATGCCGTTCTATTCGCAGTCGCCAGGACGTTAGCGCTTGAGTTCTGGCTGCAAGTGACGAATCAGCGGTGGGCGGTCCGCGGCCTTCCCACCTATTCGGCGGCGTCCACACTCGCCGTCGCCGTGTGATAACCACTCATTGGAGACAGCAAGACAATGCACAGCACGATCAAGCAGGGGTATGTTGCGCCCAACGCCACGAAGAGCACCGTTGCCGTAGTCACCCTCGGAACCAACACCCTGTCCGGCGAGCCGAGCGCGGGCTATCACTTCTAGGCCATGGTGGGGGCCGGCGCGTCCGGCCCCCACTAGTAGTGAATGCGCACGCCGATAGTAGTCGTTCGTCCGGGTGCTACGTACGCGGCATTCTGCTCGATGGCGTGATTGTCAGTCAGATTGTCGACGTTCACCCAGGCCCAGATATGACGACTAATTTGCTGGTCGAGGGCAAACGTGAATTTCTCGAACCCAGGAAATCTCTTCAGCTCTTGGCGAGGCTTCAAAGTCGAATCAGCGGGAAGTATCTGTTTGACTATGTCGGCGCCCGTCCAATAGCCGAAGTACGTTGCGCCTAGGGCGACATTGGCGCCATGCCACGGCGAGACGCTTGCTGTCATTCCACCCGAAGTCAGTGGCACAAGCAACGCTTGATCGCCCACGCGGTAGACTCCACTCGTATCTCCACCAAGATCGGTAATCTTGCTCGATGTGTATGAGTACTGCGCGCTCAGACGCGCAATTGGCAACGTAAGAGATCCACTGATCTCGAGTCCCTCGTTCTTGATCCCGCCGACATTCTGATATTGCAGTATGTTCGTTCCGTCAGGTGTCCTGGCCAATAACTCCTGGATGATCAGATCGTGGGCGCGTTGATTGTAGTACGTCACTGAGAGCGCTCCTGAGTGACCGAACTCGATGTCCACGCCGCCATCACCGCCATCTTGCCGCTCAGGCGCAAGCGCCGGATTGGCACGTTGGACCGTTCCCGATAGCGTGGCTGAATCACGCTGCGCGGGAAGGCCTGGCTGTATCGCCGAGCCGTACGACGCTCTCGCTTTGAAAACGATGTCGCCGATGGGTTGAACGAAAGACCCCCCGAATCGAGGAGCGAGCGCCACGCCATATTGAGCCCCGAATCCGTTGTTCATATCCGCTCGCAAGCCGGCGGTGACGAAGATCTGATCCAATGCGCCGAGCTGAATTTGCCCGAACGTCCCAGTGTTGGCGACCGGATTACGATTCACTGCTGCAAATGGAGACGAGGCGAGCCCTACGACGGCAGGCAAAAGTTCGACGCCTACCTGGTCCTGCGTGCGCTCGTAGTGATCGAAGCCAGCTGTTGCAACTGCGTGCAGCGCGTCACCGAGCGAGACGCTCGCAGAAGTATTGTACGCAATAGAAGGCTTCCCTGTCGTTTGGTCGAAGAGGGACAGCAGTGTGTCAGTCTTGCTTGTGCGTTGCGGAGACGTGCGTACCGAACTGAGATCCGAACGATCGTAACCGATGATCAGATTATGAGTCCACCAGTCGAATGGGCGATACACGACATTCACGCCGTACGTCTGCTCATGCTCCGTGTTCGTTTCGTTCTGCGGCTTGACGAACGAGGGTACGCCGGTCGCGATAAGAGCTGGCGCTTCTATTACTGGGAACGTTCTTTGGAGGTATCGCGCCGAGAGTTGAACTGAAACGGGCTGCTCGTCGAATCGAACACCGCCGTACGCGCCGGGGTCTGACGAGTAATAGCCGGGAATCCAAGCGCCAACATGGCGATAAGATGCGCCGATGTCATAGCTGGCGTCTCCATGCGCTCTTTCCAGCGACGCGTCGTACCGTTGCTCGAGTGCAGCGCCAGGCTGGGCTGGGTCTTGAACGACGCCCTCGGATGCCGAAGCGTTGAACACTGGGTGATCGCCCAATGCGCGTTCGCCGTGCTTGGTGAAGATCTGCATGACGCCACCACTGGCATCCGACCCATAGATCGTCGACGCTTCAGGTCCACGAATGACCTCCACGTGATCAATGCTATTCGGGTCTACGGCAGCATAGGCCGGATCGGCGACCTCGACGCCATCGATGTAGGTCTTGATGTTGTTGACGTTGAAGGAATTGATCCCACGCACGCTAATCGTGCTGTAGTAGTCGTCCTTGCCCTGATCCCAAGCGATGCTGCCCGGAACGAGGCCTCGGAAGATGTCGTCCACCCTCGTCATATGCTGCTGCGCGAGTTCGTCGCTCGTAATGACGCTGATGGGCGTCGGTAAATCCGCGACCAACGTCGGCGTGATCGTCCCGGTCACAACGACCCGTTCGAGCTCATCCGTGAACTGCTCGACGCGAAACTCGACAGTTTGCCGGCTGTTCTCAGTGACCGTGACCGCCTGGGACACCGGATGGTAGCCGACGAGGCGTGCCTGGACGGTAAAGGTGCCATTTGGCACCGAGTCCATACGGACCGCCCCGCTGTCCGTGGTCACCCCATGCTGCCAAAGACCCACGATGACCATGGTGGCGCCAGGGATGGGAGCGCCGGTGTGCGAGTTGAGAACGCGACCGCGGACGATGGACGGCGGAGCCTGGCGGACGATGATCGCCGAATCGAAGGGCTGCGCAACGAGCCCGGTGCCGCGAAGGACGAAGCCGAGGGCCCGGGCTAGCGTCGTGTGAGAGTCGTGGAATGTGACTCTCTGGGCAAGCGAGTTGACGACCAGCGTCTCGAAGTTGAAGTCGACGCCAGTCGACTGGTGGATCTCGTCGAGCGCCTCCCGCACGGTCGCGTCACGCAGATCGACGGTGACGATCCGCTCCAGCGGAGTCGAGCCAGAACTCGCCAGAGTCTGCGCGCACGCGGACTCCACTCCCAGTCCGAAGGAAGCGGCGACAAGCAATAGAGCGAACCGCCGAGCGGTGCAGGCCAGGACTTAGGCCTCCCAATGAGGTGGGGATGCATCTTTACGGCCCCCCACACTACATCAGGTTCTCTATTGCCGGAATAGCTGAACCTTATGCTCGTCGGGCTTGTATTGCAGACCCGCAACCGTCTGCGTGAGCAACCCGAGCGTATGCTCCAAGGTGCCGTCAGCAACAGTGATTGTGACTGGAACGGCGGCAAGACTCGCGTCGGCAATCTCGACGTCGAGATTGTACTTCCGTCCGATCGTCTCGGCGACCTCGCGAAGTGGCGTATCCGTGAACGCCAACCGCCCGACGGTCCAGTCGAAGTACGCCGAACTCACAGCGGTCACCCGCACCGCGCGAGCAGCGATGTCGACCTGTCCCAAACGTCCGCCATCGAGCACCTCGGTCCCGTACGGCGTCCGCACCGACACGCGCCCGCTCTTGACAGCCACGCGCGCATCCCCGCCCGGATACGCGCGCACGTCGAACTCCGTGCCCAAGTCGCGTGTCTCGATGTCGCCCGCGCGCACGAGAAAAACGCGATCCGCGCGATGCTCGACGCTGAACGATGCCTCGCCGACCAACGTCGCGACGTGATTGCCCGCCCGATCGATCGCGAACGAGAGCCGGCTATCAGGCGCGAGCACGACGCGGCTGCCATCAGGCAAGCGCTGCTCGCGCGGCGTCTCCCCTCGCATCGCCACATAACTCACCGGCACCGCCGGCCCAGTAGCAACTCTCACGACGACATACGTCGTACTGATCAACAGAACCGCAGCGCTCGCCGCGAGCACACGCCACGGAATGTGCCGTCGCGGCATGCCTTCAGCGAGCCCGCCGTCGACAACGCGCAGATGCTCGATCCCGCGCCCGGGCAAAGAGAACCGATCGCGCCGGTCGTGCTCGGCGATACGATCCTGCACCGATTCCCACGCGTCTTCGGGATCGACCGGACTCGCCCCGATGCGCCGCCCGATCATCGACCAGACTTTCTTATGCGCCTTGATGTAGCGCTGCACCGAGAGATCGTCCGACATCCAGCGCTCGACCTCGCGCCGCTCCGGCAGCGGACTCAGTCCATCGAGAAAGCGATGCACCGCCTCCCACCGCGGATCGTCCGGTCCGTATTCGTCAGTCATGTGTCCGTCTCGGAGGTTCAACACATATATAGACGCATGAGACCCGCTATCTACGTATTCCGTCCCGGAGTCGGCAACCACGGCGCCAACTCTTTACGAAGCGTCGCATACGCCTGATGCAACTGCGTGTCCACCGTCCGAATCGACACGCCCATCAGCTCCGCGATCTGAGCGTTCGTGATCTGCCCAACGCGATGTAACACGAGCGTCTCGCGCCGCCGCCCCGGCAGCTTGGCAACCGCCCGCGCGATCGCCGCTTGCAATTCGCCAACCGCGAGCTCCGATTCGACCGGCAGCCGCTCCGGATTCTCCGGCAGCGGGCCGGGACCAAACGTCCCGTTCGACCGCAGCACGCGCGCGATCCAAATGCGCTCCACGCGACGCCGCCGGAGCGCCGAAATCGCCCGCTTCCGCACGGCCGCGTACAAATACGAAACGAGTGACTGCCGCACCGACAACGTCGTCCGCTTCGTCCACAAGTTCAGCATGACCTCTTGTACAATCTCCTGCGCGTCCGCCTCCGACGCTACGAGCGCATAGGCGATATTGACAAGCCAGGGCTGATAATGCAGAAACGCATCGCGGAACGCGGTCTCGTCGCCGCGATGAATCCCATCGATCCACTGGCGATCGACCCTCGCCTGATCGATGGCGCCCGCGTGCTGCACGGCGGGCGATTCGAATCGCGGCCGGCGATTCACCGGTTGCTGCCGGTGGCGGAACGGTGGACGCCGAGAGTCATCTGACGCGGAGAACATAGAACACCCTCACTCGCTACGCAGCAGTATGTGGCAAACTCAGCTCAACGACCGGCTCGACGAGATCACGCGCCCGCCGACCCGGCAACCGATCGGCGCGCATCGCTTCCGCGAGATGCCGCAGCCCCTCGAAGTACGCGACCATCTCCGTCTCGGCGCGCACGCGCGCCTCGAAGATCGGGCGATCCGTTGTATCGAATGCTCGGTAGATCCAGTACATGGTGGGAGTCCTCCTGAATGCTCTAGAGACGCTCGCCACGCCCCGACTACGTATAGACGTGCGGACAACGTGACCGGGTGAACGTCGTTACGAAGCGCAAAGCCGGGGTCGCCAGGAAGCAACCTCAGCAAGGGCTTGTGCGGGGTGTCCCAGCGCCTAATGTTGAGCCCGTTGAGAGCTCGCGCTCCGGCCCCTCTTGAGGGGACGGGCCCGCGATAACGGCACAACCGCCGAAAGGCGGCGTCGCAAAGCTTTGGAGGCTAACGCGCGCTTGAGCTGTTCGGGCGCGCCATGCCAGTCCGGCCGCCGAACGGACGTGAGGGGAGGAGCGCGCACGTGACCACGCGGCTCATACTCGGCGCCTGCATGCTCGCGCACGTGGCGCACGCGCAATTAGCGGCGAAGCCGTCGTTGGCGACACCAACATCGCTACGAGAGACAGAGACCGGTTCCTGGCGCGCGGGCGACGCCATGGTCTGGATCCGCGTCGCGCCCACCGGCGCCATCTCCGTCTACGCATCCCACGGATATCGCAGCGCCTTCGCGCATGCGGTGATCATCACGCCCGAGGACGCCGACAAATGGGCGGACCTCGGCGACCACGTTCTCGCCGGGCAAACGGCGGGCGGAGCGGTCATGCTTGGCGACAGCGACATCGCGCTCGAGCCCATGCGCGCCGGCGACTCCGTCGCGCTCGCCGTCAGACTCGGCGGCGTGCGTCCCGACGGGATCACGTTCCTCATGAACGGGCAATCGCTCCGCGAGGTCCTGCCGATTCTCCGGGCGACCGCGAAAGCATCGCGAGCCACGCAATCGGCGAGCGCGGCACCTCCGGCGGCAACACCGGCACCGCCAGCAGCCGCGCCGACTGCCGCGAAAACAGCGACTGCAACGCCAGCTACGGCGACGCCAGCAGCCGCGCCGACTGCCGCGAAAACAGCGACTGTAACGCCAGCTACGGCGACGCCAGCTCCTACGGCACCGACTGCCGCAGCCCCAGCTACTCCGGCGCCAGTGACCGCAGCACCAGTTACCGCGCCACCAGCGGCTGCCCGCCCCACCACTCCGGCCGCCGCACCTGCCGCTACGCCGCACACGGCGGCGATCGACTCGCCCCCGCCCGCAGTACCTGTCGTCTTAGCCTCGGCGCCCGCAGCTCCTGCGGCGCCCGCAGCTCCGCCAGAGGTCGCTGCGGCCGACACGCCGCCTGCGCCAGCACCCGAGGCCGAAGTGGCGCCAGCGACATCGACGCCGGCGGTCGCGGCAGCTCCGGTCGCGCCAACTCCTGCGCCCGCTCAAGTCGCGCCAGTTCCGGTCGCACCTGCTCCAGTCGCTCCCGTGAAAATCGCGAAAGTGACGAAGCCGAAGCCCGCGCCCCAAGCGGCTGAGACTGCGCCGTTACGCCATACGAGCACTGGCAGCATCGCCAAGCCCGCGGCCGCCATGACGATCACCGTTGGGCCGACCGATGCCACGAAGCTCGCACCGTCGACGGTTGCCAACCTCGTCAAGCAATGGCAGTCGCAACTGGATCTTTGCTACTCGGAATTTGGCTTGAAAGTGAACCCGGCTTTGACCGGTTCGATCGCGGTGCGCCTCGCGATCCGTTCCACTGGCGACGTTGGCGCCGCGACCTTCGTGCACCACCGGTGGTCTGGTGCGGGCGGTACCGAGGCCGAGTCGTGCATGCGCGCACGAGTGATGGCGTGGATGTTCCCTCCGGCGTCGACGCCGAGCGCACACGAGTTCACCGTCGCCTTCGCGCCGTAATCTATCGAAAGGGTTGCCAACGTCGGCGGCGACGCCGATGTTATCCATCCGATGTCGCCGATTGCGTCTCTGACGCTTCGCTTGTCCGATGCACCGCGTTCCGAGGACGACACCCAGTCGGTGCACCTGAGACTGGCCGATGCCGATCGGCTCCGCCGCAGCGAATCATGGGATAACGCCATCGCCGCATACCGCGCCGCGATCGGTGCGGCCGCCCCAACTGACCGCGATCTCCTCGCCGACGCCAATCGGCACTTGGGCTTCTGCCTGCGCATGGCGGGACGGCTAGGCCCCGCGGCCGACGCATACGCCGCAGCGGCCAGCATGGCCCACGGGCTCCGCGATGTGCGGCGCACGCTGCTCGCGCGCATTGGATCCGCCGTGGTCGTGTTCTATCGCGGGAATCTCCCCGCGGCCGCCGATATGCTCGAGGCCGTAGTGCTCGAGGCCGAATCACTCGTGGCCACGAATCGCGCGCTCGTCGATGTCGTCGCGCGCGCCAAGCACGATCGCGCGACCATCGCGCACGATCGAGGGTCTCCCGAGATCGCGGTCGCCGATCTCTACGAAGCGTTTCATTTATATACCGATCCCGCACAACGCGATCGTGTGCTGATCGACATGGCGCGCGCGTTCGGTGACCTCGGACTCACCGACGTCGCGCGCGATGCGCTGTTGCTCTGCCGGACGTGTGCGGCCGGTCCCGCCGCGCGCACCGCGGCGACGATCAATCTGCTCGACATGGCCCAGCGCGAAAGCGATCGCGTCACGTTCGAGCACTATCGCCAGATGCTCGCCGCGGAGCCGCTGATTCCGAGACACGCGGCGTACTATCATCTGTTCGTTGGCGAAGGCCTGAAACGGTTCGGCGACACCGCGGCAATGGAGGCGTACGCGCGCTCACGCGATATCGCCGAGCGGTACGGACTCAACGAGGTCATGCTGCGCGCCGAGGCCGCACTGACGACCCCCGCTCAGTCGCCCACGGCGCGCGCCCCGCGCGCGACAACGTATCCACCGGCGGTCCAGCGCGTCGCCGCCTCCATTCACGCCCTCGCCGCTGCCGCATTCGACATCTAGATTGTCGGGCATGCGTCGAGCCTTGTTCTTCCTGATGGTGCTGTCCGTTGCCGCATGCGCGGGAACGCTGTGGCCCACGACGAAGGTGCAAACCAAGTCCTTCGCGCCCGATCTCTACGGCTGCGCGGCCGCGAGCGTCCGGGCGCTCAAGTACTCGTTGGTCAGCAACGACTCCAACAGTGGCCGGTTCGAGGCCCGGCGCAAGTACTCGCTCAAAGCAGAAGGTCCGGATGTCGATGAGGTTGGGCGTGCCGATGTCCTGACGGTGGAGATTGTCAGGGCACGGAACGACTCCAGTGGTACTACGACCCTGAAGGTCCAAGCTGGGACGCTCTCGACACACGAGACGAAGCGTGGGCCGACGGAAGACCCGGAGTATGCTTCGCCCGCGGTGAAACAGGACGCCCAGACAATCGTCACCCGCTGCGCGAGCACATAAATGCGGAACTACATCACAGAGTTCATCGGGACGTTCTTTCTCGTACTGACCGTCGGCTTCTGTGTGACGTCCAACGCCCCCCTCGGCGCGCTGGCGATCGGCTCGTCGCTCATGATCATGGTCTACATGGGTGGCCACATCTCAGGCGGACACTACAACGGCGCCGTGTCGCTCGCCGTGTTCCTCCGCGGCAAGATCGACGCGCGCACGTTCGTCGGCTATCTCATCAGCCAGCTCCTCGGCGCGATCGCCGCCGCGCTCATCGTGTACCTCGTGACGAGCAAGACCTATCCGGTCGCCCCTGGTCCCGGCGTCTCGCCGATGGCCGCGCTCATTGTCGAAACCCTGTATACGTTCGCGCTCTGCATCGTCGTGCTCAACGTCGCGACCTCGCCGGATACCGAGGGCAATTCCTACTACGGTCTGGCGATCGGCTTCACGATTGTCGTCGCCGCGATCAGTGGTGGATCGATCTCTGGCGGCGCCTTCAACCCGGACGTCGGCACGGGCCCGATCCTGGTCGATGCGATCCTCAAGGGAGGCTCGCTCGCCAATGTCTGGCTCTATCTCGTCGGCCCGTTCCTGGGCGGTGCATTGGCGGCATGGGTCTATCGGTTGCAGAACCCGGCACCGGCGGGCAGCGCCTGACTGTAGCCGCGGCATTCAACGCGCGCCTCACGCAGCTCACATGCTTTGCGTGCGGGCGCGCGCATGACCCCCACGTACCACAGCGCGTCTGCACAGCGTGCGGCATGCCGCTGCGCGTGGACTATCGCCTCGATGGCTCGTCTCTTCCTCGTCGAGCGCTGACCAACCGGCCGGCGTCGCTGTGGCGCTACCGCGAAGTCTTGCCGTTGGCCTCAGGCGAAGTCACGCTGGGCGAAGGCTGGACCCCGTTGGTCCAGGTCGAAGACCGCGTTTGGATAAAGGACGAGTCGCGCAATCCCACCGGCTCCTTCAAAGCCCGTGGTCTGGCGATGGCCGTTTCCGTCGCCCGAGCCCTGGGCGCCAAAACGCTGACCGCACCCTCGGCCGGAAACGCCGCCGGCGCTCTCGCGGCGTATGGAGCGAGAGCCGGTATTCCCGTTGTCGTCGCGATGCCCGAGGACACCCCTCGTGGATG
>DATHNL010000124.1:0-4477 GCA_035486035.1 Gemmatimonadaceae bacterium | reverse complement strand
TGTGGGGATCCCCGATCCGTGGGTGAGCGCGGCGACGTTCGTGGCCGCCGGTATGACATGCGAGGAGTTGCGGGCCGCGAGCGACTGCATCCCGGCTGAGAAACTCAAGCCCGTGATCTGTTGGATGGCGGCCGCCGTCTCGGCCGACACGCTGCTCCGCGAGGTCGCCCAATCCACCGTGCGCGTGTCCGATCTCGTCAACGCGGTCAAAGCGTACACGCAGATGGACCGTCCCAGCGCGAAAGAGTCCGTCGACATCCGGAAGAGCATCGACGCGACGCTGGGGCTGTTCTCTGGGCGGCTCGAAGAGAAGCACATCACGATATCGCACCAGTTCGCCGACTTGCCGAAGGTCTCGGTGTACGCCGGCGACATCAACCAGGTATGGGCGAACCTCCTGTCGAACGCGATCGACGCGGTCGAGGTCGGCGGACATATTACGTTCATGGGGTGTCGCGAGGGCGAGACTCACGTGCGCATCGACATCATGGACGACGGGGTGGGTATCCCTGACGACCTTCAGGAGCGCGTCTGGGAGCCGTTCTTCACGACAAAGGAAGTCGGCCAGGGCACCGGGCTGGGGCTCGACATTGTGCGCCGCATCGTCGTGCGGCGGCACGAAGGGACCGTGTCAGTCCGGTCGTCTCCAGGCGACACGGCGTTCACCGTCATTCTTCCAGTGAACTAATGCGAACGCGACGAGGCGGCGGCGTCACGACACTCGAAATTGTGTTGATCGTCGCCATCATCTGCCTCCTCGTCGCGATCGCATTTCCCTGGTTCACCCGCGCGGGTCACCAACAAGGGGCCTACGACGCTCGGCAAACGCTGGAGCACCTACGCGACGCCGAGGATGCATACTTCGCGAAGCACCACAAGTACGCACTACTCAGCGACAGCATCGACTATCACGTGCCGCCCAATGTGCACGTCGCGATCGGTGGCGATGGCATAGCGTCTGGCAAAGGCTGGAACGCAACGGCCGTTGCCAACTCGGCCACGTGCTACCTCGGTGTCGGCGCCGACACGGTCATCGCGGACGTGCATCTGAGCGACGGCCACGTCCTCTGCCCGTAGTCACCACCCGTTCCGTCACCGCCAGCGCGCCGTCGACGGCCAGCGCCAGTAACGCCGCCGGGATGGCGCCCGACAGAATCATTCGCGTGTCCGACAACGCGAGTCCGGACACGATCGGGTCGCCAAGTCCTCCAGCGCCAATGAACGCCGCCAGCGTCGCCGTACCGACATCAATCACGGCCGCGGTTCGGATCCCGGCCATGATCACCGGCGCGGCAAGCGGGAGCCTCACGTAGAGCAGCACCTGGCGTCCCGTCATGCCGAGCGCCTGCGCCGCGTCGGCCGCCCCAGGGTCAGCATCCCTGATCCCGGTATACGTATTTCTGATGATCGGATAAAGCGAGTAGAGAAACAGCGCGACGAGCGCCGGGAACACGCCGATCCCAAATAAGGGAATCATGAACGCCACAAGCGCGATCCCTGGGACCGTCTGCAACACTCCCACCGCGCGAATCACAGTCTCGGCCTGCCTTGGAATGGCTGTCAGTCCCAGCGCGAGTGGAATCGCGAACAGGATCGCCGCGCCGAGCGAGATGGCAACAAGCTCCAAATGCCGCACGGTCAGGGCCCCGAGTCGCTCCTCCCGGATGTATTCCAGCAACGTCGCGCGTCGCGCTTGCGGCCCGAATGTCCCGGCGGTGTCGCCGACCAGATGCAGCGAAACGAGCGTGCTGTGAGCGATGACAGAGACGGGAACACCCTCGACTTCGAGCTGCCGATTGAGCGCCCGCATGCGCGCGACGTCGATGCGATCCGACAACTCGCTCAGCGCCAACACCGCGCGTGGTGCATCGCGTAGCAGCGCTGGGCCAACAACCGCGACCGCCTCGTACGGCGGGAACGCGTGTCGATCGTCAGTGAGCACCACGACTCGGTACCGCTCGATCGACCCGTCGGTCTCATAGCCGTCGATGACATCAACGGCACCCTGGACCAGCGCCTGATACTTCACCGCCGGCAACAGCGCTTTGACCTCGGCGAGGTGCAGGCCATACACCCGGCCGAGCGCGGGCAACCCATCGGGCCGCCCGATAAAATCCGCGGTGAGACCGCCGCGCAAGCGTGAGCTCACGCGGGCGAGATCGCTCAGAGTCGTCAGGTGCAACGAATCCGCGGTCGATTTCCGCACGGCAATGGCGTACGTGTTCTCGAAGCCGAGGGGCGGTAGCCAGCGCACGCCGTCCCGGCGCCCGAGCGCGGTCGACACGCGTGCGTAGACGGCACGAGGATCCGCCCCCGCGGCGCTATCCCCGAGTATCGCGAGCAGCCCGGTTCCCGTGTACTCGGGGTACACGTCGATCGCGCCCTTCACCAACGCCGGGTACGCGATCAACGTCTGGCCGAGGCCGGGTCGCCGTTCGACCTGAAACCCGCGGGCCTCCAGGAGTTGCGCGAACATCTCGGCGAGGATGTACGACTCGCCGAAGGGCTTGGACCCGACGATGACGGGCCGTGTCCCACCAATGATGAACGCCGCGACGATCAGATAGCGCATCATCGAACGTGAGCCCGCTCGAGGAGCGTCGAGACGTACTCGGTCGCGGGCGTCGCTAACAACGTGGCCGGCGTCGCGTACTGCTCGACCCGCCCGCGATGCATCACGGCAATACGATCGGCGAGCTCAATGGCCTCGCGCAGATCGTGCGTGACCAGAATCGCCGTCGTGCCGAGGCGTCGGCGCAGATCCCGAAACGCATCTTGGAGCTCGGCGCGCGTGATGGCATCGAGCGCCCCAAACGGCTCATCGAGCAACAACACGGTGGGGTCCGCCGCGAGTGCCCGCGCGATTGCCACCCGCTGCCGCTGACCTCCCGATAAGGCACTCGGCCAACGCGTCGCAAACGTCGCGGGCTCGAGGCCAACGAGGGTGAGCGCTCGATCAGCGAGGTCGCCGTCTTTCTTGCCAAGGAGCCAAGGGACCAGGCCGACGTTGCGGCGGACGCGCCAGTGGGGAAGCAAGCCGCCGTCCTGCGGTACGTATCCCATTTGGCGCCGTAACTCGACCGGGTTCAGTTCGGCGGTCCGTCGATCGTTGAACCAGATGACACCCGAATCCGGCTCGACCATCCGGTTGATCGTGCGGAGCAGCGTGGTCTTCCCGGACCCGCTTTCGCCGATGAGCGCCACACATTCGCCCGACTTGATGTCGAGCGTCACGTTGTCGAGCGCGGTAATAGTGGATGACCAGCGCTTCGTGATGCCCTCGATCCGAAGCGCCGCGGTCATGTACTACCCCGGTTGGAATGCCTCCACGCGCTCGACGTCCGCGGGATCCAGAAATTGGAGGCCGAGCCGACGACAACCCTGGAGCGCGATGTCGAGCACGTCGCGCGTCGCATGCTCGCGACTCGCGCGCGCGAGACGATCGGGATCCGGGGCACCGAGCAGATCGAGCGCCGCGGCGCGGGCCGTGGGGTCGTACGCGAGACCGCCGAGCAGCGCGGGCGGCACGATGTAGTGCTCCGCGGGTACCGCGTCAGCCGACCGCACCTCGAAGGTCCCACGCGCGCGTACCTCCGGGAAGAGGGTCGTCAGATGCACTGCCCAATCGTGCTCGTTCACGCGGCCAGCGGCCAGCAATTCGCCGAACGGCCGATATATACCATCATCGTCCGCATGCATCATAGCCGGCGCGCCCAGCGCAAACGCCTCATACTCGGCCACCGGGTCGTCTCCACCGGGCAAGATGCCAGTCCGCTTGGGATCGAGCATCCGCCAGACGTGCGCGCGGTAGCTCCGGTACCCGGTCGGCCGTCCCTCGTAGATCGCGGAGTTGGCGAACATGCTGACGATCACGGGGGCGGCCGCATTCAAGAGGCGCCAGAGGGCGGAGGGGTTCTCGCTCGTATCCAGACTCACCTGGAACGACGCGGTCTGCCGCATCATGCGCGCGCCGAACGGCCCGATGGTACTGAAATACGCGTCCATCTTGGGGTAACGCGCGCCGCCAATTTGCAGCGTCGTGCTCTCGACGGCGTTGCAGGGGTCGATGCCGAGCGCCACCAGGTCGACGCCCTCGACCTCTGCCGCCTCGCGCATGATGGCCTCTACCTCGCGGAGCTTAGCCGCCAGCACGGACGCCGACCGATAGGGCGGCGCGCTGTACTCGATCTGGCCGCCGGGCTCGAACGTGATCGCGCCCTGGTCCTCGACCGAGAAATTCGGAATACAATAGGGCCCCCCGAATTCTTCCATGCCGAGACGCATGGCGGTCCGCCGGGCGATGCGCAACGAGCGGGCGATCGGGGTCGGCCGTCGCGTCGCCGGATCCACCGGGATGAACTCGATCTCGGCCCCGATGAGCCGATTCGTGTTCGGAACGAAGAGGCTCGCTAACGCGAGCCTGCTCGATGCGACGCTTCGCGCCGCTCGAGCCATCGGTTGGACTCCGCTCGGCTGC
>DATHNL010000123.1:0-23975 GCA_035486035.1 Gemmatimonadaceae bacterium | reverse complement strand
TCGGCGCTCGACGACGCTTCGCGTCCCTTCGGCGGCATCTGCCCCGGGCTGCCGAAACTGAACTCGTCGCCCTCGAAGATCCACCGCGAGGCGCCCGGAATCTCGGCGAGGTGCATGGAGAGTCGTCCGAGCTTCATGGATTTCTCATGCGGACGCCAATCCATCTGGCCTTCGGGGACGCGCTCCAAAAAGCGGCGAGTCGTCGCCATCTCGGCATCGAAATCCGCCAGCGCGAGGTCTTTGAGCATCATGGGGTGAAGCGGCCGCGCAAGGCGGCGCGCAGGTCGAGGTGAGGGGCTGCTCCGGCCTCGGGAGCACCGACCGGAGCCGTCGGCGAGCCGACGACGATCCGTTGCATGTGCTCCCGTACGCCGGCATCGAGAAACCGGGACAGCTGATCGATGGAATAGTCGGAGCCGCGGCGTGAGCTGTAAACCTCCAACGGATACGTCACGGCCAGGTGATTGCGCGCTCGCGTGAGCGCCACGTACATGAGGCGGCGCTCCTCATCGGTCTCGTCTTCGTCATTGAGCGCCCGCGCCGACGGGAACCAGCCGTCGACGGCCCAGATCAGGAACACCGCGTCCCATTCTTTGCCCTTGGCCGAGTGCACCGTACTGAGAATCAGCGCGTCGTCCTCGCCATCGCTCCCGCCAGGGAGATCCTGCGTCGCTTGCGGCGGTTCCAACGCCAACGCGGAAAGAAACGCGGCTCTGGTTGGATACCCACCCGCAATAGTCTCCAGCTGATCCAAGTCCGCTAATCGCGGCTGCACGCGATCATATCGCTCTTTGAGGATATCGTCATAGAGCTGCCGCACCCGGGCAATCTCGGCGCTCAGTGTCATGGGCGTCTCGGCCCGCCTCAGGCTTTCCAGCAACGCCACGAGCGCCGCGTGCGCAGCACGGGCGCGCGCCGGCGGCCGATACTGGGCAAACGCCGAGGACTCCCACGCTGCTTGGGCCATGGCATCAATCGCCTGCCGCGCGGTTGCATCCCCGATGCCGGGCAGCAACAACAAAATGCGATACCAGCTCACGTCGTCCCGAGGGTTTTCGAGAATGCGCAGAAACGCCAGCACGTCCTTCACGTGCGCGGCTTCGAGGAAACGCAATCCACCCCATTTCTCGAACGGAATCTTTCGATTCGTCAGCTCGATTTCGAGCGCCGCCGACATGTACCCGGCACGAAACAACACCGCCATCTCGCGTAGCGGCGTCCCGTCTTCGTGGAGCTCGAGGATGCGATCGCACACCCAGCGTGTTTGCTGCTCTTCGTCTCTCGCGGTCACCAACGCTGGCGCGTCGCCGCCCACGCGTCTCGTCCAGAGGGCCTTCGTGTAGCGTTCCCGCGCACGGGAAATCAGGGTGTTCGTGGTGTCCAGAATCGGCTGGGTCGAGCGGTAATTGCGTTCGAGCGTGAGGACCGTCGTGCCGGGGAATTGCGCGGGGAAATCCAGGATGTTCCGGAAATTCGCGCCGCGGAACGAATAGATGCTCTGCGCGTCGTCCCCGACGACGGTGATATTGGAATGCGTGCGACACATCCCTCGCAGGATGCGCGACTGCAGCACATTGGTATCCTGATACTCGTCAACGAGGAGATGATCGTACAGGCCGGCGATCCGGAGGCCGATATCGCCCGGTGCCTCGAGGAGCGTCGCCCAGAACACGAGCAGGTCATCGTAATCGACGAGATTCCGTGCCGCCTTCCGTTCGATATAGTCCGCGTAAATCTTCGTGAAGTCCGGCACGTATTCAGCGAACTGGGGATACTCGCCCCCGAGGATCTTGGCCAGCGGGATCTCGGTATTCACGTGCCGCGAGTAGACGTAATGCAGCGTCTCTTTCTTGGGAAACCGCTTGCTCTTCTCGGCGTACCCGAGCTGAGCGCGCGACAGCTGCATCAAGTCTTCGGCGTCCGCCTGATCCATGATCGTGAAATCACTCGGCACGCCGCCCAGCGCACCAAACCGTCTGAGCAGTCGGTGCGCGGTCGCATGGAACGTCCCACCATGCACATGCCCGCCGGCCGCCCCCGCGAGGCGCTCGACTCGGCCGAGCATCTCCTGCGCCGCTCTCCGCGTGAACGTCAGCAGCAACATCCGCTCGGCCCGCGATCCGCGCTCGATCAAGTGCGCGACCCGGTGCACCAGTGTCCGCGTTTTCCCCGTGCCGGCGCCCGCGATGATCAGCAGCGGGCCGCCCTCGAACGTCGCCGCCTTGTGTTGCTCTTCGTTGAGCTCGACCGGCTCAGTCAACGGGACACAGCGCGAAGTGCTCGGCGAACGCGCTGGTGACCGCCGCGGCCGCGGTGGGGACGTCGACGCCGAGGTCAGGCCGTTCGCGAGCCATCGACGTCATATCGACTCCCTGGATCCCGCAGGGCACCATGAGATCGAAATATGACAGGTTCGTCGTCACGTTGAGCGCGAACCCGTGCCAGGTGACCCATTGGCGCGCATGCACCCCAATAGAGGCAATCTTGCGATCGCTCTCGGTCCAGACCCCAGTGAGCCCCGCGCGCGGCTTGGCGGGGATCCCGAAGGTCGCCAACGCGTCGATCAGCGTCGCCTCGAGCTCTCTCAAGTACCAGTGCAGGTCGCGCTTGTGCTGCGTGAGATCGATGATCGGATAACCGACCAACTGTCCGGGCCCGTGAAACGTGACATCCCCACCGCGTTCGACCTCGAAAAGGTCAACGCCGGCGGGCAATGGCGCCGTGACGTGCTGGGATTTCGCGGTGCGGCCGAGGGTGACGACCGGCGGGTGTTCGCACAGCAACAACTGGTCACCAATCGTGCCCTCGATCCGCGCCGCCGCCAACTCGCGCTGGAGCGCGAGCGTCTCGCCGTACGCCGCAAGGCCAAGATTGGTGACTACCAACTCACGCATGTATCCCACGTCCGAGCGAATCCAAGCACGCCTCGGCGATGGCCTCGGCCAGCGTCGGATGCGCATGAACAAAGAGGTCGACTTCCTCGACGGTGAACTCGTTCTCCCGTGCCACGCCGAGCTCGTGAATCAGCTCGGTCGCGTGCGACCCGATGATATGCGCGCCGAGGATCTCGCCGTACTTGGCCTCGCGAATGACCTTCACGAACCCCTCGGTCTCCCCCGCGGTCCGCGCCCGGCCGGACGCTGAGAAGGGAAACTTGCCGACGCGATAATCGATCTGCTGCGCCTTGCAGACTTCCTCGGTCATCCCGATCGAGGCCACCTCGGGGTGACAGTACGTGGCATTCGGGATGTTCCCGTAATTCACGGGATGCGGATTTTGCCCCGCAATCCGCTCGGCCACGACGACACCCTCGCGCTGCCCCTTGTGCGCGAGCATCGGCGGGCCGGCGACATCGCCGATCGCGTATACGCCGGGCACGGTCGTCTGGAGTCTCTCGTCGACTTTGACAAATCCACGATCGTCGAGCCGCACGCCAATCGTCTCGAATCCCAGCCCCTCGACGTTCGCGGCCCGGCCCGTCGCCACCAACACGCGCTCGACCGTCATCGGTTTCTTATCGATGGTGAACGAAACCGAATCTTTTTCGATTTTCACGTCGCCGATCTTGGCGTTCGTGTGCACATCGATCTTTCGCTTCTTGAAGCTACGCGTCAACTCTGCCGCCACCTCTCCATCCTCGAGCGGGAGAATAGTCGGCGCGATGTCGATGAGAGTGACCTGCGTGCCGAACGCATTGAACACATCGGCGAACTCGCAGCCGACCGCGCCGGCGCCCACGATGGCCATCGTCTTCGGCGCCTTATCAAGGACCAGCACTTCGTCCGATGAGAGCACCGTCGTCTTGTTGAGATCGAGTCCCGCGCGGGGGAGTCCGCGCACACGAGAGCCCGTGGCGATCACGACAGCCTTCTTGGCCTCGTGCGTTTCGTCGCCAACTTTCACGGTCTTCGGGGAAGTCAATGTGCCTGTCCCCTTGATCCACGTGATCTTGTTCTTCTTGAACAAGAACTCGACGCCCTTCGAGTTCTGGGCACTCACCGCGCGCGAGCGCTTCATCGCCGGTCCGTAGTCGAACCCGAGCTCGCCCGTCGTAATCCCGTGCTCGGCCGCGTGCCGCACGCGCGAGGCGAGGTACGCGCTCTCGAGCAGCGACTTCGCGGGGATACAGCCCCACAGGACGCAGGTGCCACCCAGTCCCTCGCGCTCGATGACGCCTACGCTCAGGCCGAGTTGCGCAGAGCGAATGGCGCACACATATCCAGCGGGGCCGCCGCCCAGGATCACTACATCGTACGATGCCATGTCAGTATACGAGCAGAAGGGGGTTCTCGATCAAACGTCGGAGCGTTGCAAGGAACTTGGCGCCGGTCGCGCCGTCAATCACGCGGTGATCGCAGCTCATCGTCACGCGCATGCGGCGCCGGACGACGACGGCCTCGCCAACGACGACGGGCTTGGCCTCGACCGCGCCGATCGCGAGGATCCCGGCTTCCGGCGGATTGATGATCGCCGTGAACTGGTCGATCCCGAACATGCCGAGGTTCGAAACCGAGAACGTCGAGCCCGTGTACTCCTCGGGTTTGAGCTTGCGGGCCTTCGCTCTCGTCGCCAACTCCCGCACCTCGCGCGCGATATCCCGTAGGCGCTTCTTGTCGGCATCGAACACAACAGGCGTGATCAGCCCCTCATCGATGGCCACCGCCACGCCGAGGTGCACGCGCGCGAACTGCCGAATACGATCACCGAGCCAGTGAGCGTTGACCTCTGGATGCTGCGCCAGCGCGGTCGCCGTGGCTTTGAGCACGATGTCGTTGACCGACACTTTATAGTCGTCGCCCAGCTCCGCCATCGCCTTGCGCATTTCGCTCAGGCGCTCGACGTCGAGCTCGGCCGTCAGATAGAACGTCGGCACTGGGCCGATCGACTCGGCCAGACGCCGCGCTATCGTCCGGCGGATTTGCGTCAGCGCGATATCGGTGTAATCAGCGCCTGCCGTAACAGGCACCGCCACCACCGGGGCGGCCGGCGTCGCTGGCGCGACTGTAGTGTCGAGATCCCGCTTGACGATGCGCCCGTTTGGTCCAGACCCAGCGATCGCGTGCAAGTCCAGCCCACGCTCCGCGGCTAGCCGGCGCGCGAGTGGCGATGAGCGCACCCGGTCGCCCTCACTCGTAGTGACCACCATTGGAGCTGGAGCCTCAGGCGCGACGGCAGTCGCTGTTGCGGGCGCGGGACTTGGCGCGTTCGGCGCAGCCGACGCGCTCACCGGAGCCACCCCGCCAACGAGCGCGGCGATGTCCTCGTTCGGCGCAGCGATGACGCCGAGCAGCGTACCGATGGGCGCAGTCGCCCCTTCGGCCACGAGCTGGCGCCGCAAGACTCCGTCGCCGCGCGCCACGAGCTCCATGATCGCCTTATCCGTCTCGACCTCGGCCAGCGTATCGCCGTTGGCGACGCTCGCGCCCTCGGGCTTGAGCCACCGCACGAGGCGCCCTTCCTCCATGGTCGGAGACAGCGCCTCCATCACGACCTTAGTTGCCACGGTACATGACTCGCTTGACCGCGGCGATGGTCTTCGCCGCATCGGGTTTCGCCGCGCGCTCCAAATTCTTGGCGTACGGCATCGGCGTATCGGCCTGGTGCACCCGCAGCACGGGCGCATCGAGGTCGTCGAAGCACTCGCGCTGAATGTAGTCGACGACCTGCGCCCCAATGCCGGCGAGCTCCCACCCTTCTTCGAGCACAACCGCCCGGTTGGTCTTCTTGACGGACGCCGCGATCGCCGCCACGTCCATTGGCCTGACGGTTCTCAAGTCGACAACATCGACCCGAATGTCTTCCTTGGCCAACGCGTCGGCCGCCTGCATGGCCACGAGCACCATTTTGCCGCTCGTCACGATCGTCGCGTGGTCCCCCTCTCGCTTGAGATCGGCGACGCCGATCGGAACGACGTGCTCGCCGTCGGGCACCTCGCCACGCGTGTTATACAGCATCTCGCCTTCGAGCACGATGACCGGATTGTCGTCGCGGATCGCGCTCTTGAGCAGCCCTTTCGCGTCGGCGGGGGTGCCCGGTACGACGACCTTGAGTCCGGGGATGTGCGCGAGCCACGATTCCCAGGCCTGACTGTGCTGCGCGGCCAATTGGAGGGCCGCGCCGTTGGGCCCACGAAAAACGATCGGGATGTTGTACTGACCACCGGACATGTACAGCATCTTCGCGGCGGCATTCACCACTTGATCGAGCGCCAACAGCGCGAAGTTCCACGTCATGAACTCCACGATCGGCCGCAAGCCGACCATGGCCGAGCCCACGCCGACGCCGGCGAATCCGAGCTCGGTGATCGGCGTGTCGACCACGCGCATCTCGCCGAACTCCTGCAGCAGTCCCTTCGAGACCTTGTACGCGCCTTGATAGACGGCGACTTCCTCGCCCATGAGAAAGACGCGATCGTCGCGCTGCATTTCTTCGCGCAGCGCCTGATTGAGCGCATCGCGGTAGGTGATGAGCGCCATCAGGTGAGCGTATCGGTGGTCGTGTCGACAAGCACGTCTTCCGTCAGCGCCTCCAGCGGCGGCTCGGGACTCTTGTCGGCGAACTGCCAGGCGTCCTCGCACGTCTGCCGCGCCTCGGCATCGTAGCGCGCCACATCTTCGTCGGTCATCTCGCCGTGGGCTTCCATATAGTCTTTCAAGACCGTGATCGGATCGCGCTTGCGGTACTGTTCCAGCTCGTCTTTCGTCCGATATGTTCCGCTCACCGCGTCCGACATCGAGTGTCCCATAAAACGATAGGTTCGCGACTCGATCAACGTCGGGACCTGCTCGGTTCTCGCGCGCTGCACCGCCTCGCCGACGACTTGGCGTACGGCCAACACGTCCTGGCCATCGACGACAGCCTTCGGCATGTCGTACGCTCTCGCGCGTTCGGCGATGTCGTTGATGGCCGAGGCGCGCTCGAGCGCGGTTCCCATGCCGTAGCGATTATTCTCGATCACATAAATCACCGGCAGCTTCCACAAGCCGGCCATGTTCAGCGCTTCGTGAAACGCTCCGTTATTCACGGCGGCCTCGCCGAAGAAGCACAGGCACACCTGGTCGCCGCCGCGATACTTGATCGCGAACGCGACGCCGGTCGCGAGCGGGATGTTCGCCGCAACAATGCCGTGGCCGCCGAGGAAGTTGTGCTCTCTGCTGAAGAGGTGCATCGAGCCGCCTTTGCCGCGCGACACCCCGTCGATTCGCCCGAAGAGCTCGGCCATGACGGACTTCGGCGCGATGCCTCGCGCGATCGCCTGGCCGTGATCGCGATACGTCGTGATCACGTAGTCATCGTCGCGCAGCACCGAGATCGCGCCGGTGCCTGTGGCCTCTTGACCGATGTACAGGTGGGAGAACCCGCCGATCTTCCCGACCGCATACGCCTCGGCGCACCGCTCCTCGAAGCGACGTTGCAGGAGCATCGACTTGAACAGCTCCGTGTGCAGGTCGCGGTCAGACTGCACAGCCTCGACAGGGGCCGGCGCCTCGGCCACCGAGGCATTTCGTTTTCTGGCTGCCATTACACGCCTGCGGCCTGTACCTGCTCCCAGGCGTGGTAGCTCGACCGCACGAGCGGTCCGGCCTCCACATGCCTGAATCCCATGTCCCGACCGATCCTCGCCAGCTCGGAGAACTCATCGGGGGTGTAATACCGATCGAGCGGCAGATGCTCGCTCGATGGCCTCAGGTACTGTCCGAGCGTGAGGATATCGACATCGCGCTCTCTCAGGTCCTTCATCACCTCAACCACTTCTTCGGTGGTCTCTCCCATGCCGAGAATGAGTCCCGTCTTCGTTGGGATATCCGGCGCATAGGCTTTCGCGAAACGAAAAATTTCCATCACGCGTGGATAGCGACCGCCGGGCCTGGCCTTCTTGTATAACCGAGGCACCGTCTCTGTATTGTGATTATAGATCTCAGGCCGGGCATCGAGCACTGTCCGGATCGAGGCTTCGTTCCCTTGGAAGTCGGGGACGAGCACTTCGACCGAACAGCCTGGCACCCGCTCGTGAATGCCACGAATCGTGCGCGCGAAAATCTCGGCGCCAAAGTCGGGCAGGTCATCGCGGTCGACCGACGTGATGACGGCATGCCGGAGGTTGAGCTCGGCCACGGCCGCGGCAACGCGATCCGGCTCGCCGAGGTCGTATGCGGGCGGGCGACCGTGGGCGACCGCGCAGTACGGACAATTGCGGGTGCACACGTCGCCCAGGATCATGAACGTCGCGGTGCCGTGCTCCCAGCACTCGCCGACATTGGGACAATGGGCCTCCTCACAAACAGTGTGGAGGTTTAGATCCCGCATCAGGCCTTTGAGCCTGGCATAGTTGGGCCCGCCTGGCGCTTTGACCTTGAGCCAGCCCGGCTTTCTGATCTGATAGAGCGTTTCAACCATTGGCTATTATTTTATCCGCTTCTATACGTGGCCGAAAGCTCGCCTAACCTGTCGTAGCGGCTTCAACGGTTAGCCCAAACCTCTCGATTCCGAACGCCGCCAGACTCGTTGGCGGTGTCTCGCCCACCAGCAGCGCCGCGACACAATCGGCGGTCAGCGGCGCCATGAGCACCCCGTTTCTCGAGTGCCCGCAGGCGTAGATCAGCGATGGGCTATCCGGGTCCCGGCCGATGATCGGCAGAAAGTCCGGGCTCACCGGACGGAGCCCCGCCCAGGCCTTCGCGACCGGAAGCACCGCCAGTGCCGGGCACAACTCGGCAGCAGCTGCCCTGAGCCCGGCCACGCCCTCAGCCGTCGTAGACACATCGAACGCCGCGTGCTCCATCGTCGCACCGACGAGTGTCATGTCTCCCCGCGGCACGAGGTACCCATCGTCCCCATACACCACACGTCTGACCGGGCTCGCCGCAAGTGAGATCATTTGGCCGCGCAGCGGCTCGACCGGCAGCGGCCGGGGCAAGCCCTCGATGAGCGGGCTCCAAGCCCCCGCGGCGAGCACCAATTGCGTCCCCGTAACCCAACCATCACCGAGGTCGCAGCTGACGCCGTGCGCCTCGATGCGGATGCCCCGCGCCGCACTGGCCGCTTGGCGTACGCGTGCGCAGCGAGCGACGGCGATTTCCAGGGCCTGAAGCAGGACGACGTTGTTGACGGCGCCGTCTTCAGGGAAGAGTCGCGCGCCGGCCGCGTGACCGAGCGAAGGCTCGAGAGCCGCCAGGGCAGGGCGATCGAGCCAAGTCGTGCCGGGGATGGCGACGGCCGCCTGTTCCGCGGCGCGAGCGTCGTCCAGTACAATGTGCAGCAGCCCGAGCCGGTTGAGCGGGACTGCGATGCCCGACTGCTCGGCCAGCTCGATGAGATAGCTGGGATATCGATCCCGCGCGGCTACCGCGAACGCGTGTTCTGGGCCAGCCTCTGCGCGGCCGACCATTTCAAGAGAGGGCGGGGCCAGGATGCCCGCCGCCGCCGGAAACGCCTCACCAGCCCGATGCTCGGCGACCAGGACCACAGAGAGCCCTTTTCCGGCCGCGGCGAGCGCGATGCCGAGGCCTACTCCGCCACCGCCGACGACGATGACGTCCGCCGTTTCCATCACTGAAACTCCGGCCGCGGGAAGCACGTATATTGTGCAGACACCGTTTCGGAGCACCGTACCATGCTACGTCCCATTCTCGTCATCGGCCTGTTTGCCCTGGCTGGGCTGTTCCTGCTGAAGCTCTTCTTCGGCCTGTTCGGCCCGATCCTCGGCATTGCGTTTTGGCTAGCCACCCTCGCGCTCAAGATCGCGATCCTCGGCGCCATTGTGTACTTGATCATTCGCATCGTGAGTCCCGAAACTGCCCGGCGCTTGCGCGAGCGGTTCAGCGGGCCGACGCTCTAAGCGCACGCGCGGCACTCCCGAAGCGGAAGACCGTCACGGCGTCCGCCCACGGGCGGACGCGGGTCCCACGAGACCTCAGGTCATAACGCGCATCGAGCTGTGCGACCTCGATGCGCCGCGCCGCCGGCGCCGTCTTCAGCAGTAGCTCCACATTCCCGGCCCACCCGTCCCGCTCGACCAGCCGCCCATCACCCAGGCGCTTGATCGTGTCGCGCAGGACAGAGATCCGGAACAGCCGGAAAGTTCCGAAGGGATCCGTGACGCCGTCCACGCTGACAAACGGTCGCAGCAACCAACCCGCCGCGCGCCTCAGCTGACGCACCTCTCGCGGCATCTTGGCATCGATCGGGTGCTCGCCGACGACAATATCCGCCCCACCTTCAAATCGCTTCACGAGGTCCGGGAGATGCTCGGGCTGATCCGTGAAGTCACCTTGCATAAGGATCATGGCGTCGCGCCGCGCGTAGCGCGTGCGTTGCGTCGCCCAGCGACATAACGCATCGACCGCGGCGCCGTAGCCGAGGTGTCCGCGCTCTCCGCCCCCGAGGATCGTGAGCGGCAGGACCTCCGTATAGGGCTTGAGCGTCTCAGCCGTGTCGTCGGTACTGCCGTCGTCGTAGACCGCCAGCGCGAAGTCGCGCGGAAACTCCTGAAAGACGCGCCGAATCCTCCAGAGCACGAGCCCGATGGTCGGCGCCTCGTTGTACGCGGGAATGCAGATGTAGAGCATCGCACGAAACCTAAGTCAGGTGTCGCGGGAAAGAGTCGAACGCCGAGACGATCGCCTCAGCCGTGATCGTGCCGCTGACGATCCGCGAGGGACCGCGGCCCTGAGGCGCGAACCGGGGCAGCTTGGACGCATTCGGGTAGACGCCAACTGTCGGGACGCCGAAGGCGCCCGAGAGGTGCAGCGGCCCAGAGTCACACCCGAAGTAGACGTCAGCACTCGCCAGCACCGCCGCCCCCTCGCGAAGGGTGCCACTCGAGAATTGATCGGAGCACCGCCACTTGGGCTCGGAGTAGGAAATGTGCCGACGGAAGTGCTCGAGCTGCGGAGCCGTCCCGTGCCAGACGACGGTATAACGCCGCTCGACGAGCAGGCGCCCGACCTCCCACCAAATCGTCCAGTCGATGCCGACGGGTGACAGCGTCACGAACGGATTGATCACGGCGATCGGAAGCGGGCCGAGTTGCTTGCGATACGTCCGGCGCAACGGTTCCAACGGCGCGGGGTCGAGGTACGTCGTGAGGCCGACCGGGTCTATGCCGAGCGGTACCAGGAGCGCTCCCAGGTCGGCGACGACGGGCTTACCCCGGTCGGCGGGCGGTAATAAATCCGTCAGGAGACCACGATTGTAATTGCGGTGCTGGCCGATCCGCATAGGTATCCCCGCGACGGCAACCGCCGCGGCGACACGCCACTGAGGCGATGCGACCAACGCGACATCGAAGTGCTGGCGGCGGACATCCTGGATCGAGGCGAGGAACGGGGCCACGGGTCCCTTGGAGCGTCCGGGCGCATCGTCCCAGAACGGGTCGGCGGCCGTGGTCCAGCTCACATCGGGGAACAATGGGGCGATGTCGGCCGTGTAGGCCTTGCACCAAAGGCCGATCGTCGCCTGTGGATAGCGCGCCCTGATCGCAGGCGGCAAGGCCGACGCGAATACCAGGTCCCCGAGGTTGTCGAGCGAGACAAGAAGTATTCTTTCCACCGTCATGCACCGTCATTCTATCGATGGGTTGACGGTTGTGCACGTCGACACTGAACGCGGGTGGCGCGGCGGGCAGCGCCAGGCCCTCTGGCTCGCTGGCGCGCTCGAGGACCTCGGCGTCCACTCCATTCTCGCGGCACGACCGGGTGAGCCGCTGGCCGTGCGCGCGCAGGCCCTCGGCCTCGATGTAGTCCCGCTGCGGCC
Source organism: Gemmatimonadaceae bacterium (assembly GCA_035486035.1). Classification (GTDB taxonomy): domain Bacteria; phylum Gemmatimonadota; class Gemmatimonadetes; order Gemmatimonadales; family Gemmatimonadaceae; genus DASRDS01. Next base: position 12,221 of record DATHNL010000123.1, on the reverse strand, counting down.
ATTCTCCGAGTTCGACCCGGTCGCGGTATTCGCCCTGCGTCGCCTGATCCGTCGCACCGGCGCGCAGATCGTGCACGCTCACAGCGGACACGCGGTCGGCTTGGGTGCTCTCGCGACACTTGGCACGCGCGCTCAGTTGGTCGTCACCCGGCGCGTGGATTTTCTGTTGCGACGCAACCCCGGTACCCGCTGGAAGTACGCTCGTGCGAAGGCGATCATCGCCATCTCATCCGCGGTCGCCACCGCGCTTCGATCGAGTGGCATCTCGCCCGAGCGGATAACCATCATCCCGAGCGGGATCGATCTCGATCGTAGCGTGACCCCCGCGTCTCCAACAGTGCTGGCGACGCTGGGCGTGCCGCCCGGCTCGCCTCTGGTCGTACAGGTGGCGCAGCTCGTGGATCACAAGGACCCGTTGACGTTCGTCAGAGCGGTGAGAGCCGCGCGCAAAGAAGTCCCAGCCCTTCGCGCGCTCCTGGTAGGCAACGGGTATCTCTCGGCCGAGGTGATTGCCGCCGTGCGCGCGGCGGGATTGCGAGACGTTCTCCACGTGCTCGGCTATCGCCAAGACGCCGACGCGCTGATCTCGGCGGCCGATGTCGTCACCTTGAGCTCGCGCGAAGAAGGCCTCGGCACGGTCCTCCTCGACGCGATGGCCTTCGGCGGCGCCGTCGCCGCGACACGTGCCGGCGGGATCCCGGAGATCATCGAGGACGGCGTCAGTGGACTGCTCGCGCCGGTCGGCGACGGACCGGCCCTCGGCGCGGCCATCGCCCGTTTGCTCTCCGACGCCGGCCTGGCGGAAAGGATCAAACAGGCAGCGCGTCAAAAAGTCCGCGAATTCTCCGTCCAGCGAACCGCTGAGCGCTCGTTGGCCGTTTACAAGGAGGCGTGCCAACAGTCAGAGTAGTATGGGAAAGCCATATCTCGGACTGGCGGTCCTGCTGGCGGGCTGCGGTACGGTGCCCCCCACGCCGAGCCCAAGCCCGTTCGAGCCGGCCACAGCTGCGTCCTCCGTGCCGACGGCCGACGAGCTCAGACGCGATCTCACGGTGTTCGCGTCGGACTCGTTTCGCGGCCGCGAGACCGGCACGAACGATGAGCGGCGCGCCGCGGCCTTTCTCGTCTCTCGGCTGACCGCGCTCGGGCTCACCGGCGCCGGCGACAGCGGATTCTACCAACGCGTGCCGCTCGTACACCCGGCGCTCGGAAGCGAGACCCGCTTCACAGTGTCGACACCGGCGCGGACGATGACGCTGCTGCCGATGATCGATGTCGTGCCGATCCTCGACATCGGTGGCGACGAGCCGCCGCCGAAAGCCAACGCCGAAGGGGCGCTTGTGTTCGCCGGCTACGGCGTCGGCGACGATTTCACGAAAGTGCCCATCAAAGGGCACGTGGTCGTCGTGGTGAACGGCGCACCGGCGCGCACGCCGCCGAACGAACGCGCGGCGCTCGAGTCCGAGTCGGCGATTACCGCCCGACTGGAGCGACTGATTCCAATGCATCCGGCGGGCATCATCATCTTGCTCTCGGGTGCGTCGAGCGACGTCGGCGCGCGCATCTCGAAAGCGTTGAGCCGCTCGTTGGAGCTGGCGGGTCCCTCACCGGCCGTGCTGCCCGACGGAGAGCGACCCGTGCCGATGATCTTGATCGGCCGCCCCTCAGCGGGCTCTCCGCTACTTCCTCCCGGCTGGACTGGTGATGGCACGCCACGGGTGCTCCGCGGCCGACATTTTACGGGACACGTCGAGTTGCGTCGCGAGCCGGTGTCGTCGTACAACGTCGTCGCCATCGTGCCCGGCTCGGATCCTGCTTTACGCCGCACATACGTTGCGTTCGGCGCCCACTACGATCACCTCGGCGTGGTTGCACCGGAGCACGGCGACTCGATCGCGAACGGCGCCGACGACGATGGCTCCGGATCGGTCGCCTTATTGGCGCTGGCGCGGACATTCGTCTCGGCCAGAACCCCGCCGCGCCGATCCATTCTGTTCGTCTGGCACGTGGGAGAGGAGAAGGGACTCCTCGGCTCGGCCTATTTCACCGAGCACCCAACCGTGCCGATCGACTCGATCGTGGCGCAGATCAACGCGGACATGATCGGCAGAAATAACCCGGATTCGCTCTACATCGTAGGACCCGCGGCCGCGCCGCGCGGACAGAGCCGCATCCTCGGCCAAATCGTGGATTCCGTGGATCGCGCGCTCGCGCACCCGTTCGCGTTCAACCGCGAGTGGGACTCGCCAACCCATCCCGAACAGATCTACTACCGGTCGGACCATTACAACTATGCCCGAAAGGGGGTCCCGATCGTCTTCTTCACGAGCGGCTTGCACGCCGATTATCACCGGGTCACCGACAAACCGGCGAAAATCGACTACGACAAGCTCGCGCACGTCGATCTCCTGATGTTCAACCTTGGGACAGCGCTCGCGAACCGGGAGACCCGGCCCGTTGAGCAGCCGTCCATGGTGAGTGCTAAGAGACAAATCAGGTGATGGTCTTTTGGTACGTTTTGTGTTATAGGAGAGAGATATGATCGTGGCCGATGTGAGGCGGGCGTTGCGGCGGGACGATGCGCAGTTGGTCCTGCGATTGATCGCGCGCGGGAATGCCGGCGAGTATGAGCGCGCCGAGGGTCTGCTGCGTGACGAAGGACTCGATGTGCTGCTCGATGATCCACGGTTGCTGACCGGGCTCCTCGAGTCACGCCAGGGGGCGTGCGCTTCGTATCCGTTGTTTGCCTACGTCCTCGTGCGCCACGCCATGCAATCCGTCGGTGAGTCCGACCGCGTGCTCGCCGATTACGTCGCGTCGATCCTCCTGCACTTCGGCTTGCAGCAGCGAGCCAATCGGGTGGGCGAGTCCGACGACGAGTACTACGACACGGTCGCCGGGTTGCTCGGCGCGGTCGACGGGCCGGATGCGCAGCGCGCCTTCTTGGTCCGCGCCCACCTCGGCAACTACGCGTTGTGGCTCTCCGGCATGTTCCCCGAGTTTATCGCTGGTCGCCACCATCGTCGGGGGGCTCCGGATCTCGACTATTTCGAGGAAGTCGGCCGGCGCGGCTATCAACTCGCCGCCGACCACCGGCTCGCCACCGAGCATGGCCTCGCCACGCTCTACTCGGCAGCGGCCGAGCGCTTCCCGCTCCTGCGGGTCGCGCTCAACCGCGTCAGTGACCGGACGCTCTTCGCGAACCGGTACTCGCCCGAGCGACTCATGCGGCAAGTCCGCGATGAGGCGCGCTGGAAGCTCCTGAGCTAAACCTTACTGCTTGGGCAGTTGGATCATGGGCATCGCCGACCCACTGACCATTGGCATTTGCCCATTCCAGCGCTTCGCCATCTCGTACTGCACCAGTGTCGGCGTGATGCTCCGCGAGAGCAAGTCGTTGGCTTTCGCCTGCGCTTCCGCCTCGGCCAGGATGGCCTTGGCGTGTCCGATGGCCTTAATCGAGTCGCCGCTCGCCTGAAACGTGTTCTTTTGCAGCTCATTCTGCGCGGTGAACGCTTGCTGCTGCATCACGTTCTTCTGATTGATGGCCTCGACGACCGACGGTGGCGCCCTCAGCTCATTGATCGTGAACTGCTTGACGTCGACGCCATAGACAGATAGGCGCTGCTCCAACAACTGTTGGGTTCTCGCCGTCGCTTCCGATTTTTTCGGCCCGATAATATCGGCGATCTTCTCCTGGCCGACCACCTCCTGGAGCGCCTGTCGGATCGCCTGACGGATGTAGCCATGCTGAATCGTCTCGATGTCGGTCCGGAACGTCGTGTAGAGCTGCGGCACGTGCGCCGGGTCGAGCTGGAACGACATAGAGACATCGAGCGACAACGGCTGCCCTTCGACACTGTTCACGTTGATCTCATCGTTGTTCATCGAGCCTTCGTTCGCCGATTTCGTGAGTACGAGCGTCTGCATATACGTCGGGTACTCGACGATCTCGGTCGTCAACGGATTCCTCAGGTGCAACCCGGCGCCCAGCGCCGTCGGGTCGACGCCGCCGCCGTTCAGGCGGTGGATGACGATCCCCACATGCCCGGGGCTGATGTACTTCGCGGTCGTGGTCATCAGCGGGATGAGGATCAAGACCCCAACGACGAGCGCGATCCATCGCCCGATGCGCCCCACGGCGCCTGGGTCGATCCCAACGGAATGCATGCGTCCCGCCATCGAGCTAGTCATGAACGATCTCCGAGTAGCACTCGGGGCATATGCGCTCACCGCTGGGCAACCGGACCATGTCCGTGTCCGCGTGCGGCCCATGAATCGAGCACACGCGTGCCGCCGCAGCTTCGATGAGCCGGCGGTTCCGGCCCTGTCGAACGCGAACCCCGAGTGGGGTAAACTGCATGAGTACGAAATAGAGAAGGGCGCCGGTCGTCACAAGCAGCGCGACGAACAAGACGCCCTCCAGTACGATTGTCACCATAGTATATGAATATTACGACCTGCCGCCCGCGGGAGTTTCGCGTACTTGGACGGCAAAAGCCTCGAACAACTGCCGATCCCATGGCTCCGGGCCGCCGGTCAAGTTCTCGGGGTGCCATTGTATCCCCAGCGCCCACCACGGGTTAGCCAAGGGCGTCTCGATGGCCTCTATGACGCCGTCGCTCGCCGTGGCCGTCACCAGCACCTGTGCCGCTGGTATATCCACTGCCTGGTGATGAAAAGAATTGACGGTGATCTCGTCACGTCCCACCGCGCGCGCGAGACGCGACTCGCGCGTCAGCGCGACCGTATGCGTCCGCTCGGCCCGAGGTCCGTCGCCATCGTGCGCGATGGCACTCGGATGCTGGCTCGGGAGGTCTTGAATCAACGTCCCTCCCAGGCCGACGTTCATGACCTGAATCCCACGGCAGATGGCGAGCGTGGGCATGCACCGCTCGCGCGCGCCTTCGAGGAACGCCAGCTCGGTCGCATCGCGCTCGGCATGAACAGTGCTCAGTCGCGGATGGGGCTTGGCGCCGTACCGCGCGGGATCGACATCCTCGCCACCGGTGAGCACGAGGCCCGACACGACATCGAGGATCGCGTCGCGGTCGGCGCAGCGATCGCCGCCGGCGAACGGCGGGACCACGATCGGGGTAAGACCTGCGCCGTCGAGCGACGTGAGATACGCGACGCTGAGGCGTACGCGGACCAACCCATTGTCCATTCGGGTCGTGGCCGTGACTGCAACGAGGGGGTGGCGGGGCATGACGACTGGAATATATCGTAAGGCCCGATGTTCGAGCACTTACGGCGGTCGTGGCAGAGTCTCCTCGATGGATCGCTCCCGGCAGACGAGCGGCGCGAGGTCGTCGCGGCTATGAAGGACACGCTCGTCCACGCTCGCGTTGGCGTCAGCGCCATGCGCGATGGGCTCGTCGAGGTGCGTGCGCGGCTCGACAAGGAGCGCATCGAGCTCGCCACCTGTACGCGGCGGAAACAGCTCGCGCAGCAAATTGGGGACGCCGAGACCGTGACGGTCGCCGCCAAGTTCGAGCTCTTTCACCAGGAGCGGTGCACGGTGCTCGAGCGCAAGTTCGGCGCCCAGGAAGCGGAGCTCGCGCTGGCCGAGCGCGAAGTCGCGGAAATGACGCTCGAGCTCAAGTACGCCGCGTCCGGCGCTCGGCCCCCCGGCGCGCCGACGGCGCCCGGCGTCGAGCGCAGTTCAGCGGCAGAGCTGGATGCCGAACTTCGCTTGGCGGAGCTCAAGCGTCGCATGGGGAAGTAGTCGCATCCGCATGCCTCGTGTCGTCGCGGTCGCCCTGGTGGCCGCCGCTGTCCAGGCGACCGCGCAGGACTCGACGCGCGCCGTGACGCGCGCCGCGGCGCAGGATGCGGCCCGCGCGGTGGCCTGCGAGGGCCACGTGATCTCGGCGATCGACATCCGCCCCCAGTCCCCGTACTTCGCGGGCCTCACGGGCCAGTGGCGGTGGATCGCCCGCCGCGCGACGAGCCTGCACGCGACCACCCGCGCGAAAGTGATCCGACGCTTCCTGCTCGTCCACGTCGGCGACCCCTGCACCGGTATCGGCCTCGAGGAATCCGAGCGCGTGCTCCGCGCCCAGCCGTTCCTGGCCGAGGCCCGTGTGAGCGCGTACGACGACGGCAACGGCGGCGTGCGGATCGATGTCTTCACCGTCGACGAAATCGGGCTCCTCGCGGGCCTCAACGCGCAGAGCGGTAGCCCATACGTGACGCGCTTGTTGCTCGGCGAAGGCAACCTGGCAGGGCAGGGAATCCAAGCCAGCGCCGACTGGCACTACTATCAGTTCTATCGGGACCGCTACGCCGCGAGCCTAATCGACTACGACTTCCTGGCGAAGCCCTATCGCCTACAAGTCGACGCGATTCGCCAGCCCGAGGGCGGCCTGTGGGATGTCGGCCTAACGCACCCATTCCTGTCCGAGCTCCAGCGCGCCGCGTGGGTGGTCTCAGGTGGCTCTCAACGCGTGTTCTACGGATTCCAGAGCCCGACGTTCCCGAACAACTTCGATATACCGGCGGTGGATTACACGCGCAGCTACTGGCAGGTCGGCGGGATCGTGCGCGTCGGCGCGCCGGGCAAGTTCAGCTTGTTCGGCCTCTCGCTCTCTCAGGAACGCGAGGTCGTCTCCCGCACGCCGGTCGCGCTCACCGACTCCGGTCTGATCAAAGACACGGTCTCGGCCACGGCGCCCGAGCTCACCAATCGATTCGCGCACGTGACGCAGAGCGGTCGCGTCAACATCCTCTGGGGGTTCCGCGACGTCGATTTCTTGCGTGTCTCGGGCTTCGACGTCCTGAGCGGCGACGAAGACCTCCGGCGCGGCTTCCAGTTCGGCACCTTCTTCGGCCACGGCCTCTCCGCGCTCGGCACACGCGGCGAGGACACGTTCGTCAGCTCGGCGGTCTATTTCGGTGCCGGCACGACTCAATGGTTCACCGGGCTGCAAGCGCAGGGCGAGGGTCGCGAGAACGACGTCACGCACGGGTGGGACGGCATGCTCGTCAGCGGTCGTTGGGCCGCGTACTACAAGCCCGCCGGCAACCAGGTCTTCATCCTTGACGAGGAGTACGGCCTCGGCATCCGACAGCGCATCCCATTTCAGCTCGGGTTCGCCGATTTCCGCGGTGGCATCCGCGGCTATCGTCTCTCACAGGACGCCGGCGGCGAGCGCAGCGTGTCGCGCTTCGAGTATCACTTCGCCCTGCCACCGATCCGCCAACTGGCGCAGATCGGCGTCGGGCCGTTCGTCGATGCGGGAAAGCTATGGGCGCAAGACACGCCGTTCGGCGTCTCGACACCATTCACGTTCTCGACCGGCTTGAGCCTCTTCGTCGCCATCCCTCCACGGTCGCGCCGCATGTGGCGTTTCGACGTCGCATTCCCGGTGACGAACGAGCCGCACGTGCACGGCGTCGAGTTCCGGTTCACGACGCAGACGTTCTCGTACACCTCCTACACGTTCTACCAAGAGCCCCAGGACCTCGCCCGCGCCCGCGAACCGGTCGTGCCCGGCTCCATCTTCAACTATCCTTGACCGACGCCGTCAGTCGCTTGAGCACGGGTACGCAGAACAGCATCAGAACGCCCGCGCTGACCGACACCACGAAGAAAATGGTGAAGAACGTGCCGTGCGACATCCCCTGTTCGAGCCCGGCGAGCCACCCGCCCGCGTAGCTGCCGACGGCGATCGGCAGGAAGCTGACGCCCATGAAGAACGCAACGAACCGAGTCGGCGCGACCTTCGAGACATACGACAGTCCGACCGGCGAGAGGCACAACTCGCCGAGCTCTCCGACGCCATAGGTCGCCAACAGCAAGAACGGCGAGACGGTCGCGCAGTTCGCCGCATGCGACGCGAGGCACGCGTCGGTCTGGTGGCCGGCGGTGATCATAAAGGCGAAGCTCACGCCGACCAACAGGAGGCCGAGCGCCATCTTGAGCGCGGTTGATGGCTCGAGGTTCCGTTTGCCGAGCCACTGCCAGAGTATGGCGAACAGCGGGGCGAGAATGATCACGTAGAGCGGCTGCGCGGTTTGGAACCACGACGAGGGGATCGAGAAATGGCCGACCTGGAGATTGATGTACCGATCGGCGAACAGGTTCAGCGAACTGCCCGCCTGCTCGTAGCTGACCCAGAAGGCGGCGGCGAACAGGAACACGATCCAGATCGCGGTAATGCGCCTGCGCTCATCGAGAGTGAGCGGGACGCGCGCGTGAACGATGGCCTCCGACTGCTTCGCCGGCACCATGCCGATACCGGGGAGATAACGGTCTCGCAGTGCCACGTACGTGATGAGGCCGAGAACCATCCCGACGCCCGCGGCGGCGAAGCCGTAGTGCCAGTTGACCTTCTGGCCCAAGTAGCCGCACACGATCGGCGCGAACAGGCTGCCGATGTTGATGCCCATGTAGAAGATCGTGTAGCCGGCATCGCGTCGCCGGTCACCGGGTTCGTACAACTGACCGACCATCGTCGATGCGTTCGGCTTGAACAAGCCGGTGCCGATGACGACGAGCGCGAGGCCGGGATAGAACGACCAGGTCGCCGGTATGGCGAGCACAAAATGCCCAGCCGCGATGATCGAGCCGCCGATGACGAGTGCGCTCCGTGTGCCGAAGACCCGGTCGGCGAGCCAACCGCCCAGCAATGGCGTGAACCAGACGAGTCCCGTGTAGAGACCGTACACGTGCGTCGCCTGCACATCTTGGTACTGGAGCACGTGCACCATGTACAGCACCAGCAGCGCCCGCATGCCGTAGTACGAGAATCGCTCCCACATCTCGGCGGCAAAGAGAACGCCTAGGCCACGCGGGTGGCCGAAGAAAGTTTTCATGACCGTTTGGGTTCCTTGAGGCAGGCGGCCCAGTGCCCCGGCGCCTTCTCTTCAAGCGGCGGGATGACGCGAGTGCACTCCGCGTCCTTCAGGGGGTGCAAGCAGCGCGGATGAAATGCGCAACCGGGCGGTGGCGCAGCGGCTGATGGCGGCTCGCCTGGGAGCACGACGCGCTGTCGGGCTCTCGACGGCTCCGGGACGGGGACGGCGGACAGCAATGCGCGCGTGTACGGCATGATCGGGTCACCGTAGAGCGCGGTGGCCGGCGCCTCTTCGACGATCCGGCCGAGGTACATGACCGCGACGCGCGTCGCGACGTGCGCGACGACGGAGAGGTCGTGGGCGATGAACAAGTACGTGAGTCCCCGGTGCTGCTGCAGGTCCATGAGCAGGTTGATCACCTGCGCCTGGACCGACACATCGAGCATGGCGACCGGTTCGTCGCAGACAATGAAATCGGGATTGACCGCAAGCGCCCGGGCGATCCCGATGCGCTGCCGCTGTCCGCCAGAGAACTCATGCGGATAGCGATTCGCGACATCCGGTCGCAAGCCCACCTCGGTCAGCAACTCGCCCACCCGCACGTTGCCACCCGGGAGATGGTGGATGGTGAGCCCCTCGCGCACGATCGCGCCAACGGTCATGCGGGGATTCAGCGAAGAATATGGGTCTTGGAAAATGATCTGCGCTCGACGCCGCATGCGCCGCAGGTCCGCGCGACCCAGGCCCAGGACATCGGTGCCATCGAACGAGACAGTGCCGGAGGTCGGCTCCACGAGGCGCAGCGTAGCGCGCCCCGTCGTCGTCTTCCCGCAGCCGGATTCGCCAACCAAAGCCAGGGTCTCGCCGCGCTCGATGTCGAACGACACGCCTTCGACCGCGCGCACCGCGCCGTATCGCTTCACGAGATCGCGAACGGCTACGAGCGGCGCCACGGTTCCTCGGCGAGATGGCAGCGCGACAGATGCCCGGCGGCGATCTGATACAGCGGCGGGTGCTCGTGCTCGCAACGGTCCCACGCATACGCGCACCGCGTGCGAAACCGACACCCGCTCGGCCAATCAGTCGCCGGCGGGACCGAGCCCGGAATCACCGCCAGTCTCCGGCCACGATCAGCGGGCGTCGGCTCGGGGATCGCCTTCAGTAAGCCGATCGTGTACGGGTGGTGCGGCTCGTCGAACAACACACCAACCGGGGCTTCTTCGACGATCTCCCCCGCATACATAACGATGACGCGCGAGGTCGACTCCGCGATCACGCCGAGGTCATGCGTGATGAGCAACATGGCCATCCCCATGCGCTCCCGAAGCTCGGCCAGGAGCTCGAGGATCTGTGCCTGGACGGTGACGTCGAGTGCGGTGGTCGGCTCATCGGCCAGCACGAGCTCAGGATGCATCACGAGCGCCATGGCGATGACCACCCGTTGCCGCATGCCGCCTGAGAGCTGGTGCGGGTATTGGTCGAACCGAGCGGCCGGATCCGATAGCCCGACCAAACGGAGCATCTCGACCGCCCGTTCGCGCGCCTCTTTCCCAGGTGTGTTGTCATGAACGCGGAGCACCTCGGCGATCTGATCGCCGATGCGCAGCACGGGATTGAGCGCCGTCATTGGCTCCTGGAAAACCATGGAGACGCGGGAGCCGCGGATCTGGCGCAACGATTCCGCATCGAGCGACATGAGGTCGGTCCCATCGAGCGCAACGTGCGAGCCCTCGACGATGCGGCCGGGTGGCCGAATCAAACGCAAGATGGAGAACGCCGTGACCGACTTCCCGCATCCGGACTCGCCGACGAGTCCCACACTCTCGCCTGTGCCGACATCGAACGAGACGCCATCGACGGCGCGTGCGAGCCCCGCGTCCGTGTCGAAGACGGTCCGGAGGTCGCGAACGGACAACAGCGGCGTCGTCATCGCCCGGGAAGCTCGCGCGGGTCGAGGGCATCCCGCAAGCGGTCGCCGAGGACATTGATCGACAACATCGTGGCGACAATGGCCAGGCCGGGAAACAGCGACAGCCACCAGAGACCCACGCCCGTCGCGTCGTGCATGATGTTGCCCCAGCTCGCGCGCGGTGGCTGGATGCCGACGCCGATGAACGACAGCCCGGCCTCCAGCAAGATCGCGGAACCGAAGCTGATCGTGGCCGCGACGATCACGGGTGACATCACGTTCGGGAGAATATGTCGCACGAGGATGCGGGCGCCGGTCGCGCCGAGGGCGCGCGCCGAAATGACGAACTCGCGGGCCCCGGTGGCTTTGACTTCCGCTCGTACGAGTCGGCTAATCTGAAACCAACCCGTCGCGGCGAGAAACGCGATCAGGGCGCCAGGCGACGTGCCGCCCCAGAGCGCGATGACGGTGAGGACGAGCAGCACGCGCGGCATCGCCATGAGCGCGTCCACGGTGCGCATGAGCGCTTCGTCGATCCATCCGCCCGCATACCCGGCGATCGCTCCGTACACCGTCCCAATGGCAACCGATCCGAGTGCGGCCAGCGCGCCGACGCCAAGCGATACCCGTCCCCCATAGAGCACGCGCGACAGGACGTCTCTGGACAGCGGATCGGTCCCAAACGGAAACGCTGACGAAGGCGGACGGCTCTTGAGCCCGACAATATCGAGCTGGCGCGCGGGGTCGTGTGGGGCCAGGAGCGGCGCAAAAATCGCGGCCAGCGCGAGCGCGGCCAGGAGGCCCACTGCGGCGAGAACCACCGGATCGCGCATGAGCCGCTTCACGTACGCATCCTGGGGTCGGCAACCGCATAGAGCGCATCAGCGATGAGACTCCCCAGCACCACGGCTCCGCTGCCAACGAGCGTGCACCCGATGACCACGGGCGCATCGCGCTGGCTGATGGCGTCAAACGCGAGCCGGCCCATGCCGGGCCACGAGAACACCTGCTCGACAAACAGCGCCCCGCCGAACAATGCCGGGAGGGTGAACCCGATGTTGGTAATCAGCGGCAGCAGCGCGTTGCGCAGCGCATGCCGCATGATGACGTCGCGCTCGGGAACGCCCTTGGCTCTCGCGGTCCGCAGGTAGTCTTCGCCCGCGACGTCGCGCATGGCGTTGCGCTGAAACCGTGCGATGCCAGCGACGCTCACCGCCGCCAAGGTGAGCACCGGCAGGATCAGATGGTCGATGCGGTCCCAGAGGCGACCCCAGACATTCATGTAGTCGTGGGTAATCGCCGTCACGGTTCCACCAGCCGGAAACACGGGGATCACGTACGCGAAGACGAAGACAGCGATCTGCGCCAGCCAGAACTCGGGCAACGAATAGAGTACGACAGCGGTACCCATCGCGATTTGTCCGAGGGACGAGCACGGCTGGACACTGCGTGCGACGCCGAGCACGAGGCCACCGATGAGACTCCCCAGCACCACGGCTCCGCTGCCAAC
>DATHNL010000122.1:0-12858 GCA_035486035.1 Gemmatimonadaceae bacterium | reverse complement strand
GATCGCGCCCACTGGCGAGGTGAAGTCTGTGGCGTCGCGGGTCATCTCGCGGAAGAGCGGCTGGCGATGCATGACTTCGATCATGTAATCGGCCACTGATCCGCCGCCGTTGAACCGTTCATCGAGCACGGCGCCTTGCTTGTTCGTTTGGGCGAAATAGTAGCGCGTGAAGTTCGTGTATCCCGCGCCCGCCGTGTTCGGGAGATACACATAGGCGAGTTTGCCGCCGCTCAAGCGATCGACCGTGCGGCGGTTGTCTTCGATCCAGGCAAGGTTTCGGAGACCCCCTTCGCTGGCGACCGGCACCACACTGACATCTCGTGCGTTCGTGCCAGACGGATCTTTGCTGACCCGCAGCACAACGGTCTTGCCGGCAGTCGCCTCGAAAGCGCGATAGATCTCCTCGGTGGCGCGCACGTCGATCCCGTTGACGGCAATCACATAGTCGCCGACCGCGACGTTCACGCCCGGCTGGGTGAGCGGCGCCCGAAGCTCAGGGTTCCAGTTCTCGCCCGAGTAGATGCGCTCGAACCGATAGCGGTCGTGGTCCACGGCGTAGTCGGCGCCGAGGAGACCCGTACGCGGCGGATGCGTGAGCGGCGGATCTTCACCGCCAAAGATGAACAGGTGGCCGACCGTGAGGTCGCCGAGCGCTTCGGTGAGTAGATAGCGAAGATCTTGCTGGCTCGCGAGGTTCGGCACGTACGCCGCGTACTTCGCTTCGGCGGCGCCGAGGTCGAGCCCATGGTAGTGCGGATCGTAGAAGAAGTCGCGTTCAACGCGCCACGCCTCGTGGTACATCTGCTTCCATTCCGCGCGCGGATCGACGGCGATCTGGGCGTCGCCCAGGTTCAACGTCCCTTCGCCCGGCTTCGGTGGGCCGTCAACGCCGGCGATGGTCCACTGGCCATCGGCGCGATAGAGCATCTTCGTGCCCTTGGCCGAAAGGCGGAACGTCGTCGGTTGGCGTTCGCCGACGTCGCCGCCTGGGTCGAATCCCATGATGCCATCGACCAGCTTCACCAGCTTACGGCTCGTGAGGTCCCACTTGTACAGCGCCTGCCGTGTCCCGGCGTTGTCCTCGGCCGACATCGGCGGCTTGTCGACGGTCTCGAGGACGTAGATCGTGCCCGGGGCGCCCGCGACCAAGCCGCTCCAGCGCCGATCACCAAGCGGTAGTGCCAAAATGCGCTGGTTGATGTTAGTCAGATCGACACGAATATCAGTCGACGCTGGCGCCGCAGCTTTCTTGGTCGTATCGGCCGGCGCTTTACTCGTGTCCGCCTTCTCATCGTCCGAGAGTGGCGTGAGCGGCGACGGTTTGTCATTCCGCAGGACAACGAGGTACAAGTTGCGGGTGACCGGGCGATCGTAGCTCGTCATGTCGAGCCAGCCCGCCGAAGCGCCGGCATTCGTGCTGGCCGTGAAGTACAGATAATCACCACTGCGATCGAACGCTGGGAACCTGACGTCACTCAAGGGATCGGTGACCTGCGTCGCCGTCCCGGTTTCGAGCGAATACAAGAAAACCGCATGAAAATGATTGGCCAGACTGCGCGTGTACGCGATCCACTTGCTGTCCGGCGACCACACGGGGTCGATCGAGCGCCACGGTGCTTCGTAGGGATCGGTGTCGACTTTCGTGGATTTGCCGGTCGCGACGTCCAGATACCACAGGTTCAGGCGCTTATCTAGATAGCTGATCTTCTTGCTGTCGGGCGACCATGCGGGCGAGTAGTAGTATGACGGTGCATCGCCGAGCGTGATCGAGCGCGGCGAGCCCGTGCCGTTTTGCGCGACGATGTGCAGCGTGTACTCGCCCGAGGCATCGGAGAAGAACGCGATCGAACGGCCGTCCGGCGACCACGTGGGATCGCGCTCCATCACACTGGCCGTGTTCGTCAGGTTGCGGACATCGCCTTTCTCGGCCGGCACCGTGAGGATTTCACCACGGGACTGGAATACGGCGCGCGCACCATTCGGCGAGATATTGGCAGCGCTGATCGATGGCGCCGCCGGCACGTAGTGCGGACGCACGTTCGGCAGATCGCCCTCGACCGTGATGGGAATCTGCGTCGACTGCTTGGTCTTGGGGTCGAACAGGAACAACGAGCCGAACTGCTCGTACACGATCGCGTCGGGTCCCGCGGACGCGGCTTTGATGTCCAGGCCCGTGTTGTTGATGACCTTCGTCACCTGCTTGCCGTGCGTGTCGTACTCGTACAGCGTCGTCGGCCCGTCGCGATCTGACAAAAAGTAGACGGAATTGCCGATCCACATCGGCCGGCTGTCGTTGCTATTCTCCCGCGGGATGCGCTCGATCGATGCGTCGGACATTGTGACGAGCCAGATCTCCGACGTCTCGCCGCCCCGATACCGCTTCCAAATCTCGTTCGCCGGATCGTTCGGCATATACGCGAGACGAGACCCATCAGGCGAGAACGACCCGCTGTACCCCCGAGGCAGCGAAAGCTCGGTCGCCGGGCCGCCATCCTTCGAGATGGTAAAGAGCCTGGCGAAGCGACTATAACTGGTCCGAGGTGAATGGAACACGATGCGCTTGCCGTCCGGCATCCAGCCGACCACCCCATCCGGCGCCGGGTGATACGTGAGGCGCTTGGGCACACCGCCATCGGCGCTCACGACGTACACGTCGGTGTTGCCGTCGTATGTGCCCGTGAAGGCGATCAACGAGCCGTCCGGCGAGTACGAGGGATCAGAGGCCTCGCCATTCCCGGCGGTCAGACGGCGAGCCGCGCCACCTGTTCGCGGCGCCGTCCAGATGTCGCCGCCATAGGCGAAGGCGACCGACGTTCGGCTGATGGTAGGCTTTTGCAGCAGCAGAGGGCCCGCCGTGGTCTGGGCCTGAAGGAGCGGGACGATGCCCGCTACGAGAGCAATGGAGAGTCGCATGCACACACGATGGCAAACAGAACTGTTACCCGCCAGAGACGAGCGGGCTCGACTGCTCGTGTAACGAGACTGCCACGCAGGCGGGTGGTGCCTGAGCCCGAACGCATCTTATCCCCACTATGATGGCGCGACTCGGATTGCAGCTCGGCGCTCGCGTCATTCGCGGCGTACGCGTCGACGGGTGGGCGCGGCAGCACACGAGCGTTTTCGAGATTGCCTACGATCGCTCGCACAAGGACGATGCGATCCGCGCGCTCGAAGTACACACGAACGGCGTGCGGCGCATCGCGGTCGCCATTGACCTGCCGCTCCTCTTTACGAAGCGCGTCAAGCTGCCGGCGCTGTCGGCGGCCGAGCGCCGCAATATCCTGTTGCTCGAGCCCGAGCGGTTCTTCGCCGATCGCTCCCTCGGAGTCGTGCCGGCCGTGCGCGCGGATTCTGACCTCGTATTCGCGGCACAGGACGAGCCGCTCGCCGAGTGGGTCCGCGCGCTCGAGGGCATCGCGCCCGTCGATCTCATCGAGCCCGCGCCAGTGGCACTGGCCCGCGCGCTGGGTCATGTCGGGGTCACCGACGGTATCGTGGACCTTGGCGACGGTGCGTACATGGAGCTGAGCGGTGGTCAGGTCGTCACGGCGCGGCGCGTGTTCGGAGGTCAAGACGGCGCGCACACGGCGACGATCACCGTGCCAGCGATCGGCAATGTGCCGGCCGCGTTCCTGCCCGCCTATGGCGCCGCGCTCAAGGGTGACGCGCCGGTGGTGTTTGCCGAGACGCTCGTGTCGCCGACGCACGAGAAGGCGATTACGGGGCGAAAGCGACGGGAGCTGGCGACTGCGACGGCGGCCTGTGTCCTCGCACTGGTATTTGCGTTGACGTCGCTCGACTCCTGGCGCGCACGAGCGGCCGACGAGATCGAGGCCAGTCTCCCGGCGTTGAAACAGCAGGCCGCGCCCGCGCTCGCGCTCGAGACCGAGCTCGAGGCGCACGCCCAGCGCTCACGCGCGATTCGCGAGATCGAGACGGAGCGCCCGGCGCGATTGAGCGTGCTGCTGGCGCTGTCCCGCCAGCTACCTCCCGGGGCGTTCGTCAGGGGGATTCGCGGCTCGGGGAGCGACTGGCAGCTCGATGGCTACGCGCCGAACGCGTCGAACGTCATCGCCCGCCTCGGCGCGGCGCCAGAGTTCAAGGACGTGCATTTCCTGTCGGCCATGGATCACGCGCAGGTCGGTCATCAATCGTATGAGAGTTTCGCGCTCGCCTTTCGATTCGTTTCAACGCCTTAAACCCCGCGAGCGGCGGGTCGTGATAGGCGGAGCGATCGTCAGCGCGGTGGTGCTGGTGATCGCCGGCGTCGTGCTGCCGTTCACCGACCATTGGGCGGAGCGCGAGACAGGATACACGGCCAGCCGCGATCAGTGGCTACGGCTGTCGACACTCGTGGCGAGTACCGACGCGCTCAAGCACGCCCTCGATGCCCAGCGGGTCGCGTTCGCGGCTGACGAGGACCGGCTCGTGGGCGGGTCCACACCGGCGCTCGCCGCGTCGACGCTACAGAATGTCGTGCAGGGATACGCCCAGGCGAGCGCGGTCGCGCTGCAGCGGATCGACGTCGCGGGCGAGGCGCACAAGGACAAACCCGGCCTGCTGGCAATTCCGGTCGAGCTGTCCGGTACGAGCAGCGTCAGCGGCTTGGTCGACTTCCTCTCCCGGCTCGAGCACGGCGACAAACTGCTCGTGCTCGACGAAGTGGAAGTCAATGCCGGCATCGACACGCCCGAAGCATCGATCAATGACGTCGGCGGCCAGCAGCAACGGACGCTGACCTGGACGGTCAAGCTGCACGGGCTGTACGCGGCAGGGACAGGGTCATGAGACTCGCGCCCGTGCCCGTGCTGTTCGGTGCCGCCACCGTGCTCGCGCTGTCGGGCTTGTGGCTCCGCGTTGCGCGGCCCCCACTGCCCAGAGTCGACCCCGCGCAGCTCAAAGTGCCGGCCCAGAAGCCCTCGGCGGCGGCCGGGGACATCGCGCCCGCCAACTATCAGCCGATCGTCGCCCAGAACATCTTCGCGCAGAGTCGCGGGGTCGAACCGTCGAAGCCGGCGCCGGCCACCGCACAGACGAAGGCCCGTCCGACCGGGCCGATGCTCGAGTTGCGCGGGACCACCATCGGGCCGCGCGGCGCCATCGCGCTCATCGGAGCTGACGTGCACCGGGTCGGAGACATCGTTGATGGGGCGCGATTGGTGGCCATCACCGATTCGACCGTTACCCTCGAACGCCCCTCGGGGCCACTCGTGCTTCACGTGCCTTCCTCTCAACGCAAGAAGTTGTGAAAAAGCTCACGGCCCTCATAGTGGCGGTGCTCCTCGGCGCGCCGAGCGTGATCGCGGCGCAGCAGACGATTCGCATCAATTACGTGAACGCCGATCTGGCCGATGTCATTCGGTCGCTGGCGATCGCGATGGGTGTGAACGTCGTGCTGTCCGATGTGCCAGCGCGGAAAATCACCTTCCAGACGCCGGAGCCGGTCCCGGCCAGCCAGGCGGGCGCTGTGCTCGAAGGGATCCTCGAGGCACAAGGGCTCGTGCTCGTGCAGAGCGGTCCAGTCGCGCAGGTCATGCCGGAAGACAAACGGCCGGCGACTGGCCCGATACACACGGGAAAGGAGATCTCCAATCCGCCGCCGCTCGGGTTGATCACGCAGCTCGTCCCGTTGGATTACGTCCGTGCCGATGAGGCGGTCCAACTCCTCGCCAAAGTGCAAAGCAAGACCGCGCGCATCGAGGTCGTGCCCCGATCGAACGCCGTGCTGATCACGGATCGCGGCGTCAACGTCGCGCGGTATCTCGATGTGCTCCGTCCGATCGATGTCAAGACAGCGGGCGAAGCGGGACTCAGCACGTTCGTTGTGCCGTTAAAGCACGCGAGCGCCGTCGAGCTGGCGACAACACTCGGTCAGCTGTTCGGTGCGACCGTGGCGAGCGCCGCGCCGCGGCAGCGCGTCCAGGCGCTCGAAGGGAAAGGCCTCTCGAGCAATCTGGGCGCCTTTCGCCAACAGGAGACGCAGTCGGTGCAGCAACGACTGGCGACACCGGCCGGCGAAGTCGCGGCGCCGCCGCTCGCGGACACTGGTCGTGGTGGGGGCGGCTTCAGCAACAGTGGGCTGGTCGGCGGCACGATGATCGTCCCGGACCAGGCCACGAACGCGCTCGTGATCCGGACCGCGCCGCCCAATTTCTCGATCCTGCAAGAGACGATCGACCGGCTCGACATCCGCCCGCCGCAAGTGTTGCTCGAGGTGCTGATCGCCGAGATCAACCTCGACAAGAGCACGGCGTACGGAGTCAACTGGCAGCTCTACTCGCATGCGGGACTGCCCGGCGACAGCACGCGCGGCGTACTCGGCGGTTTCGGTGGCCAGAACTTTTCCGACAGCGCCGCGTCGACGCTCGGCGGCCTCGGGATTCGCATCGTCAGCTTGGCGTCGCTCGACGTGCGAAGCATTCTGCAGGCGATCGCGTCGCATACGAACGTCCGCGTCGTGTCCGCGCCGCGCGTCCTCGCCCTCAACAACGAGCAAGCGCGCATCCTCGTCGGGAGCGAGGTGCCGTTCACCTCGGCCACCATCAGCGGCATCACCTCATCGGTCGACCAGGTCGTCGAGTATCGCGATGTCGGCACGCAGCTCACGGTCCTGCCGACCGTGAACAACGACGGCTATGTCACGCTGCGCCTCTTGCAGGAAGTCAGCGAGCTCTCGACCGCGACGATCGCGGCGGCGCAGAACGCACCGATCATCACGACGCGCGAGGCCGAAACGAGCGCCATCGTCAAGACCGGGCGGACCGTCGTGATCGGCGGCTTGATCAGCGGACAGCGGCAGGACATCGAGAGCGGGATTCCGATCTTGAAAGACATCCCGCTCATCGGCGCGCTCTTCAAGAGCAAGAGCCTCGATCGCCAGCGCCAGGAGCTCGCGATTTTCCTGACGCCGTACGTCGTGTTCAATGATGAGCAGGCCGATTCGGTGCTGCGGCAGGAGCGCGCGAAGATGCCATTGCTCAAAGAGCCGCTCGACAGCGTCTTCACACCCTCGCCGAAATGACGACCGCCGAGCTCCGGGTAGCGGCGGTCGGGGCGCTCGCGCAGCGGCTCTCGCCGAGGTATCTCGAGGAGCATTGTCTCGTGCCCGTCGCTATCAGCGACGCGGGCGCGCTGGTCGTCGCGGCGGCGGCTCCGCCCGATCCGACCGTCATCGACGAATTGGCGTGGCTGTACGAGCGGCCCGTGACCATCGTCGATGCGCCGGCCGAAGACATTCAGGCGGCCGTCATGTCGGCACAGTCGGAGTCCGCGGCCGAGGTCAAAGCCAGCGACAGCCTGATCGTCCTCTCCGACGAAGAAGAGCACATCGACGATCTTCGGGCCCTGGCAAGCCAAGCGCCTGTAATTAAGCTGGTCAACCTCCTAATCCTCGAAGCCTTACGCGCCCGGGCGAGCGACGTCCACCTGGAATCCGACACGGACGGACTACAGGTGCGCTATCGCATCGATGGGGTGCTCCATGAGATCTCGCACCCGCCCCGGCAATTTCAGGCGGCGGTGTTGAGCCGCATCAAGATCATGGCCGGCCTCAACATCGCCGAGCGACGTCTCGCGCAGGATGGCCGCATACGACTCCGCCTGTCCGACCGCGAGCTGGATCTCCGCGTATCCATCACGCCCGCACTGCACGGCGAGAGCGTGGTGCTTCGCATCCTCGATCGTGGCGCCGGCGTGCGCGACCTGGCGACGCTCGGCATGCCCGAGGCAGTGCTCGCGGGATTCGAGCGACTCGTGCAGCAACCGCACGGCATCATCCTGGTGACGGGACCGACGGGCTCGGGAAAGACAACGACGCTGTACGGCGCGCTCGACCGGCTCAATCAGCCGAGCGTGAAGATCGTCACGATCGAAGACCCGGTCGAATACCAGATGAAGCGCGCGACGCAGATCCCGGTCAACCCCAAGATTGGGCTCACGTTCGCCGCTGCGCTGCGATCAATTCTCCGGCACGATCCGGACATCATCATGGTTGGCGAGATGCGCGATCGCGAAACCGCGGAGATTGCCATCCAGGCGGCGCTCACCGGGCATCTCGTGTTGTCGACGCTGCATACGAATGATGCGCCGTCAGGGGTGACCCGTATGGTGGACATGGGCATCGAGCCGTATCTCGTCTCGGCGACCGTGCTCGGCATCGTGGCGCAACGCCTGGTACGCATGGTGTGCGATGCGTGTGCGGTCGAGATGCCGGATGGCTTCCGTCGGGGACAGGGTTGCGATACGTGTGCCGGCACTGGATATCGCGGACGTACTGGCCTCTACGAGCTGATGCCGCTCAGTGAGACACTGCGCGATCGCATCGTCAAACAAGCCTCGCTGGCCGAGTTGCGAGCGGTCGCGCAGGCCGAGGGGATGCGATCGTTGCGCGATGCCGGATGGGACAAGGCCAAAAAGGGCCTCACGACGGCCGAAGAGATCCTCCGCCTCACGCGGGACGAGGTGTACGAGTGACAGTCCCGTTCCGCTATCGGGCCGCGACGGCCGACGGCAACGTGGTCGAGGGCGTGATCCAGGCGCCGTCGAGACAGGTGGTCGTCGACGGTCTCCGGCGCCAGCAGCTGTACCCGGTGTCGGTCGACGAAGCGACCGTAACCAGTGCTACGAAAGAAGGGAAGCGCCTATCGCGCGGCGCCGCTGTGGCGCTCTGGACCCGCACCGCCGCCACGCTGATCGGCGCCGGCATGCCGATCGACCGGGTGTTGGCGTTCACCGCCCAGCATGCATCGCATGAGGGACTGGCCGAGGCCGTGCGGCAGGCGCGGCGCGCGGTGCAAAGCGGGTCGGGGCTCGCGGACGCTCTCGGGCGACACCCCGAGTACTTCGATCCGTTGTTCGTCGCCATGGTCTCGGCCGGCGAGTCGAGTGGCGCGCTCGACGTCGTCTTCGACCAACTGTCGCGACAGCTCGAGGAGGCGGCCGAGCTCAAGGGACAAGTGCGATCGGCGCTCTTGTACCCCGCGCTCATGGCCATCGTCGCCTGCATCGGCATCGGCGTGCTCCTCGGCTTCGTCATCCCGCGATTCGCGGTGGTGCTCGCGGATCTCGGCGGCACCCTCCCGTGGTCCGCGCGGATCTTGCTCGCCGCAAGTGCCGTCATCACGAAAGGCTGGTGGGTGTGGCTGCCGCTCGTGGCCGCCGCAGTGTACTTCGGGCGCCAGGCACTCGCGCGGCCCGATGTGCGGCGGCGGTGGCACGCGGCCCGACTCGGGTGGCCCTACCTCGGCGATCTCGAGCTCAAGTACTCGGCGGCGCGCGTCACGCGGACACTCGGGCTCTTGCTCAAGAGCTCCGTGCCGGCGCTCCCTGCCCTCAAGATCGCGCGCGCCTCGGCGTCGAATCTCGTCGTGCAAGAGAGCATCGATCGCGCGGCTGGGGCCATCGCCGAAGGGAGTCCGCTGGCGTCATCGCTCTCCGGAGCACTCCCGCCGCTCGCGTTGCAGATGCTCGCGGTTGGCGAGGAGAGTGGGAAGCTCGACGACATGTGTCTGCGCATCGCGGACACGTATGACGGCGAGGTACGTCGGGCGCTGCGCACGGCGGTCACCCTCATCGAGCCCGCGCTCATCATCACGTTCGGTGGGCTCGTCGGGTTTGTCGCGCTGGCCATGCTCCAAGCGATCTACGGCATCGATCTCAAAACGTTCTAGCGGTCGCGCTCTTCCCAGCTCTGGAGCGTCAGGCGCGTCCCGACGATGACGTAGACCGCCTGGATCTCGTGCGCCGTCGGCGAGCCGTTGAGCCAGCCGCGGCTGACGATCATGACACGAGACGGCGCGACCGTCATGGGTGGGAAGCCATCGAGCGTTGCCGTGCCGGGCCCTGGCCGGCGGAATTCGTCCGGGGACGAGAACGTTTCGCCGGCGTCGCGGCGTTGCACGATGGTGCGGGCGACGGCGGGACCGATGCCCGGGAGCGCGGCCAGCACGGCCTCTGGCGCTGAGTTGATGTTGACAATGCCGTCGCCCCAGATCGTGACGTACGGCGCGACGGCCAGGGCCAAGGCGTCGTCGCCGCCCGGCACCCGAGCGAGCTCGCCGAAGCGGGCAATGGGCTCCGCTTTGAGCGCCGCGGCGACGGTGGCCGCGCGGTCATCGGAAACGAACTCGTGAAACAGATTTCGGAGCGCGTGTTGGCTCGCCAGGTTGAGATCAATGCGGGCGTTCAGGTCGAGGATCGCGACGTCGAAGAGCGTGTTCCCGATCGACTGATGGCGGAGCGAGCGGTTCAGCGAGTCGAGCCGGCGAAAGGCCGTCGCGCGATCGGTCGCTTCCGGCGCCGAATCGACGAGTTGCGCGATCGATGTGCGGGCCAGCAAAACGCCGCTCTCGGCCGCGTAGCGGGTGGCGGCGCGAGACTTGAGGGCAATCAGCATCTGCCCCTCGGCGCGCGCGCGCGATCCGACCTCGGCGGCCACGACACCGAGGAGCACGAGCAATGACAGGACCAAAATCAGCGCGACCCCGCGGCGGTTGCGGGTCATCACCATGTGTCCGTCCCCCGCGCGTCGGGCTTCGTCAAGCGATCGAGGTCGAATCGTTGGCCGCTCGGCAGAAAGACGGTGACGGTGACTACCGAGTAGCCACTCGACCAGGGGCGGCGCGAGACTTGAGTGCGGAAGCCGTTCGGCAACGGATCCGGTTGCCGGCCGAGCTTGACGAGCTCCATGGCGTCTTGCGCGTACGAGACCGCGTCGGACCACTGACGCGCGCTCCCGACCAAGCGGTGACTCTGGGAGAAGAGCTCGAGGTAACTGGCGCCGACCATCGTCAAGATGACGAGCGCGACCAGGACTTCGAGCAATGTCATCCCGCTGCGTCGCGTCACGGTGACAATACCACGCGAATCGGCATCACGGCCGTTACCGAATTGTGCCAGAGGGCGATGGAGATCGCGCGAGGCATCACCTTTGTCTCGGTCCAATCCGACCGCCACTGCAAGCCATCTGCGTCGAGGACCTGCACATCCCACCGAGTCACGTCGGGTACGCGGAATGCCACCTGCGTGGCTGGCGCGTGCCCGAGTGGCGTGGCGACGACCGAGAGGCCCCTCGCATCGGGTACCACGGTGATCCGCCAATCGTAGTCCGGGTCGAGCGGCGCGGCTCCGCCCGCGGAGACGAACGACAGGCGGCCGTTTTGCAGGTCGAAGCCCGGGTCGCCTGGACGAGTGGGGATTCGAGCGTTCCGAAGCGCATCGGTGAGCAACGTGCGGACGGCACGGGCGCTTTCGACGTCGTTCAAGTGCGACGTCAAGCGAGCGCGGGCGTCGATCGAGACCTGGGCGGCAGAAAAGGCCAGGAGCGCGATTAGACTGGTCAGCACGATCGCGACCATGATCTCCAAGAGCGTGAAAGCGCGCCGACACCGCATGCAACAATGTCGCTACGTGTTCTTGCGAATGCCACGGCCAGCCGTGTAGCATCACTGTCATGAGACGTGGGTTCACGCTGATCGAACTGCTCGTGGTGATCATTGTGCTCGGGTTGCTCGCGACCCTCGTGGGGCCGCGCATTCTCGGGCGGATCACCGAGGCCAAGAGCGCCACCGCGCGCACGCAACTGTCGCTATTGGAGACGGCGCTCGACAGCTACAAGCTCGATGTCGGGTCGTACCCGACGAGTGAGCAGGGGCTGGATGCGCTGGAGAAGGTCCCCACGCGGGAGCCGGTGCCGATCAGTTGGCGCGGGCCGTACTTGCGGCGCGATCTTCCCAACGACCCGTGGGGACGGCCCTACATCTATAAGAGCCCTGGGGAGCACAACCCGACGTCGTTCGATCTTTCGACCTTGGGCCGCGACGGGCAACCCGGCGGCGAAGGCGAAGACGCTGACGTCATGAATTGGAAATAAGCTTTACTTCGCAGATCAGTGGGTCGAGCCTCACGATAGCAGCGGCAGCGGCGGTGCTGCGCACATCGAACGAGCAGCTGCCGATCGGCGATACGATCAACGTTAGCGGGGACTGCGAGAGTCGGTCCATGCGTCCCCGGGCGACATCGCCCTCGACCGGGAGTCCGCCGCCTTCCATGTGCCACTCGCCAGTCGGCTCGATGCGGACGTAGATCACCTCACCGCGGGTGGCCGCGGTGTTGCGCGCGGCTTGGACAACGGCCGTGAGCTGGCGCTGGCGATCATAGGTCGTCGGACGTAGCAGCAGAGGCGCCACGAGGCCGGCAGCCAGGCCCATGATCACGAGCACGACCAGCATCTCGATCAGCGTGTAGCCGTCGTGGCGCATGGCGGGAAAACTAACGGCCGGGGCGGCAGTATCGCCGCCCCGGCCGTCGTTCCAACTGATCCGGACGATTAGAACTTGAAGAACGGCATGAAATCCGTGATGGCCGGCGCATTCGTCGGGGCATACGGATTGGCCTTGGACGTGATCGGATTCGGCATGTTGTCGCGCGTGTCGGCCGCGATCGTCGGCAGGCCCCAGTTGTGCTCGACGAACTTATCGAACGACACGTGGTCACCGTACGCGTGGACGACACCAAGACCCTTCGAGAACGGCGACACCACGATCAGCGGCATCCGGGTGCCGTCGCCGAAGAAGTCGAGCGGCTGGACATAGCCAGAATCCCAGTACCCACCGCCCTCATCCTGCGTGATGAAGATCGCCGTCTGGGCGAAGAGCGCGGGGTTGGCCTGTACCATCTGCACGATCTTCTTCACAAAGCCTTCGTAGAGATCCCACTTGGACGACGCCGGGTGACCATCGAGGAACGCGTCGGGCTTGACGATCGACACGGCGGGCAAGGAGCTGTTGGTGATATCGTTGTACAGATCCGTAATGTCCTTGAGGTTCGAGCGCAGCTTGGGGTTCGTCATGATCTGCGTCG
>DATHNL010000121.1:0-10141 GCA_035486035.1 Gemmatimonadaceae bacterium | reverse complement strand
GCGAGGACGAGGAGGACCGCCGCGAAGAGCACGATCAGAGCCGGTCGGAGCTCCGTACCGAGCACGATGTCGGTGAACGGCGTCACCGATCCATTCAGCGGGAGCGGGAGTCCGCGGATTTTCCAAGTGGCGAAGAGCTGGCTGGTCGGCAGGACGAGGCGCAGCACCGCCTCGAGCTCGGCCCGCGCCGCATTCCGGCTGACACCCGGCAGCAGCCGGCCGACGAGAAAGAACGGCAGGCTGTCCACGCTCTCGCCGAAGCGGGTGTCGAATTCCGGGACCGCGGCGGTCCACGCGTCGGTCCCCGCTGGGTAGGCAAACTCCGGCGGCGCGATGCCGACGACGCGATGGGGTTCACGGGCGAAGTAGAGCACCCGTCCGACCAGCGTCGAATCCGCGCCGAAATCGCGTCGCCACAGTCGATCGCTCAACACAACCGTCTGGGGTGCGCCTTTGATGTCGTCCTCGGGGCGCAGGAGCCGTCCGAGCTCGGCGCGGGCGCCCAGGACATCGAAGAAGTTGCCGGCGACAGCGGAGCGAGACAGATGCGCGACGTGGTTTCCGTCGCGAACCGCGAACGGGTAGGGGCCCCACGAGATGAACGCCGTGACGTCGCTGAACGCGCGCCGCCGTTGGACGAGTTGCGTGCGCGTCTCCGGGGTGACCCCAAATTCACCAACGAGGCTGGCGTCTTTGGCGGTCATCACCACGAGGCGGTCCTGGTCGCGCACCGGGAGTCGCGTCAGGAATACGGCGTCGATGAACGCGAATGCCGCGATCGTCGCGCCGAGGCTGATCGTGAGCGTCAGGATGATCGCGGCCGCGAACGTGGGGCGCCTCACCATGTCGCGCAATGCCAAGCGGAGATTCATCATGGGCAGGTGCATAGCATCACGTGTACGAGATCGATCCCTTGGCTCGGCAGCCCCACCGTGCGGAGGTGATCGTTCCACTGCGCAGTAAGCGTCGCCATTTCGTCGGGAGGCAGACCACGTTGCCAGAGTTGCCGCAATTTATCAACTCCGAGAAAACCGACGAACGACCCAGCCAGCATGTAGGCGCGAAAGTGCGCCGGGCTGTCGCCGTCCAAGAAATGGTCATCGGTGAGGTCCGTCGGCCCGCGTTGATCGCCGTTGCGGCGCGACTGGGCGGCCATCTGATCGATCGTATATGGCCACTCGGAGCCTGATGCGAAGTTCGCGAGACCCTCGATCATCCAGGCTTGGTTCCGCGCGCCCCATCCCCACCGGGTGATCGAGATCACGTGCATGATCTCATGCCGCAAGAGCGCCAGGTCGTCGGTCCGGGCCCGCTCGGCGCGATCGCGCAGCGTCGCGATGTGGTGCGCGGCCCTGTTCGAGCCCCGTAGAGTCGAGGGGCAGGGCGTCGTGACAACCGAATGCGAAAAGAAGCGTAAATGCGGCTAAAGCCGGGGCGAATTTACACCGATACTCTGACGTATGGGTCCCCTCGATATTCGTACCGTGGTTGATCATGCGGCCGTCGGCATTGTGTTGTTCGCGGCTGATGGTTGCGTCGTCGAGACGAACCCGGCGTTTCAAACTTTGATGGGCGCGAGCGGCGAAGAGTTGCACGGTCAGCATCACACGGACCTCGGGCTCAACGAGCTGAATCCTGGCGACAAGCAATTGCGGCGCACCGATGGCGCCATCATCTGGGTCGCGCTGACCGTGTCGCGCGTCGAAGGCTGGATCATAGCGACCGTTCTCGATGTCAGCGACGGCCGGCGCATGGAAGAGCAGCTGCGGCAGTCCCAGAAGATGGACGCGATCGGCCAGCTCGCGGGTGGCGTCGCGCACGACTTCAATAATCTCCTCACGGCGATCTCGGCCAACGCCGAGCTCATGGGGTTCGAGCTCGAAGAAAACCATCCGGCGCGTGAGGAGCTCAACGAGATCCGGCGGACGGTGGGCCGCGGGGCCGAGCTCACGCGACAGTTGCTGGCGTTCAGCCGGAAGGGCAGCACGGGGCGTCTCGAGGCGCTGGACCTCAATGAGGTCATGCGCGACGCCGAGAAGATGCTGCGCCGCGTGATCGGCGAGCACATCTGGCTGGAGACGAAGCTCGATACGAGCGCCGCGCCAATTCGGGCCGACCGCGGGCAGATGGAGCAAGTGCTCGTCAACCTCGTCGTCAATGCGCGGGATGCCATGCCCGAGGGCGGGCTCATTTGCATCGAGACGGTGCACGCGGCCGACGGCTTGTGTCTCGTCGTGCGCGACACGGGCCACGGGATGGACGAAGCCACGCGGTCGCGCATGTTCGAGCCGTTCTTCACGACCAAGCCCGCGGGAAAGGGGACGGGGCTCGGGCTCGCGACCGTCTACGGCATCGTCCGGCAAACCGGTGGCACGATCGAAGTCGCGAGCGCGGTGGGGCACGGCACGACGTTCACGATTCGGCTGCCGTACAGCGATGCTGTCGGCATCGCACCCGTTGTGGCCACACCCGTCCGCGCCCTGCCGACAGGAACGGAGACGGTGCTGCTCGTCGAAGACGAGGCGCCGGTGCGCTCATCGATTCGACGGGCGCTCGAACGCCAGGGCTACACGGTCCTGGATGCGGCGCACGGGCTCGACGCGGTGGCCGCGTTTGAATGCAATCCCGGCCGCGTCGATCTCCTGTTGAGCGATGTCGTCATGCCGCAGCTCGGCGGGCGGCCGCTGGTCGAGCGCTTGCGCCGGAGTAAGCCCGAGCTCCGGGCGCTGCTCATGTCCGGCTACAGCTTCGAGGATGTCGACGAGACCCCGTTGATCCAGAAGCCGTTTGACATGACCGCGCTCGTCGAGCGCGTGCGGGCGGTGCTGGACAGCGGACTGCGGCGGGTCGCCTAAAGAATCGTGGCGATTTGCCCGCCATCGACCTGAATGGCGGTTCCGGTCACGAAGCTCGCGCGTTCCGAGGCGAGGAACGCTACGACCGCGGCCATCTCTTTCGGGTCACCAGCGCGGCCAAGTGGGATATCGGCGGTCCGCGCCTGCAGCAGATCATCTATTGGCTTCCCGGTGCGCTCCGCTCGCATGCGCGCCAGTTCCATCGCGCGGGCGGTGTCGAAGTGGCCTGGCAGGACTGTGTTGACCAGAACACCATCTCTCGCGACTTCGTTGGACAATGTTTTGGCGAAGCCGAGGAGCCCCGCGCGGGCGGTATTCGATAGGAGGAGACCAGCAACCGGCTGCTTGGCCGCCATTGACGTCAGGAAGATCACGCGGCCCCACCGCCGCTGACGCATACCAGGTACGCAGGCGTGTGCGAGACGGATCGAGGCGAGCAAATTCAGCTCGAGCGCGGCGTGATAGTGGGCGTCCGTCGTGGTGTCGAACGTTGTCGAGGGCGGGCCGCCGGCGTTCGCGACGAGGATATCGACGGGGCCGAGTGAGTCCTCGACCAGATGCACGCAGCGCTCCGCAGTGCCCGGTTCGGTGACATCACCGGGGATTACGAGTGTCGGCCGCGCGATCTCCGCTGCCACCCGCTCGAGCTCCGCCGCGCGACGCGCGACGAGGGCGACGGCTGCACCTTCCGCCGCCAACTCGCGGGCAATCGCCGCTCCCAATCCAGATGACGCGCCGGTGACCAGCGCGACCTTGCCACTGAGTCCGAGATCCATGCGCCGAATCTTAACGGCACGACAAGGGGCTAGAGCGGCGCAACTATGGTCGATCCGGCTGGTTGGAGTGGCACCGCCGTCGAGCGGCGTCGAACGCCGAAGTATCGGGAGTCCAGCTCGGCGGCCGTGGCGGGGCGCGAAAAATGATAGCCCTGGCCCAATTCGCACCCTAGCGCGCGCAGTTGCGAGCGTTGGTCGGGCTGCTCAATGCCTTCGGCGATCGTTCTCACCGCCAACGTCGAGCCCAAGTTGATAATGGCCTGAGCGAGCCCCTGTCGGCCGGTTTCTTTGCCGACTTCGTCGACGAATGGCTTGGCGATCTTCAAGATGTCGATCGGGAAGCGTTGTAAGTACGAGAGCGATGAGTACCCCGTGCCGAAATCATCGATCGCCAAACGGACGCCGAGCGCCTTGAGCGATTGCAGCGTCGCGAGCACTGCGGGAGTCTGCTCGGTCAGCACGCTTTCCGTGAGCTCCAGAATGAGCGCATGCGGATCGATCCGCGACTCCTCGAGTGCGATGCCGACATCGACCACGAGTTGTGGCGTATGCAGCTGGCGGGCCGAGATGTTGACCGTCATCGCGAGCGGTGGTGTGCCGGGATCGCGGCTGGCGAAGCGATCGTGCCAGACCCGTGCTTGGCGGCACGCCTCGCGCAGGACCCAGGCGCCGAGTGGGACGATGAGCCCGCTCTCTTCGGCCAACGCGATGAACTGGCCGGGCATGAGGAGTCCGCGCCGCGGGTGTTGCCAGCGGACGAGCGCTTCCACGCCAGTGATCTCTCCGGTCTCGAGGATCACGATCGGCTGATAGTGCAGGACGAACTGTCCGGTCTCGATCGCGCGACGGAGGTCGGTCTCGATCTCCATGCGCTCGAGGGCGACCGTGCGCATTTCTGGCTCGAAGAAGACGCACTGGCCTTTGCCGTGCGACTTCGCCATGTACATCGCGACGTCGGCGTTGCGCAGCAGATCGTCGGCGGTGTCGGCGTCGCCGACGGCCGCGACGCCGAGGCTCGCGCCGGCGAAGATATGGCGGCCTTCGATCACGTACGGGTGGGCGAGGGTCGCCAGAATGCGCTCGGTGATGAGCCGGCAGCCGTAGGTCTCGACGGGATCCTCGATCAGGATCGCGAACTCGTCGCCGCCGAGCCGAGCCACGGTGTCCGTGGCGCGGACGCAGGCGAGGAGTCGTCGCGCGGCTTCGACGAGCAGCGCGTCGCCGGTCGCATGGCCCAAGCTGTCATTGACGGTCTTGAAGTTGTCGAGATCCAGGAAGATCAACGCCAGCGGCAACTGCTGCTGCCGCCGGGCGCGGATCAGCGCGTGCTCGGCGCGATCGTGCAGCAGCGACCGGTTGGCGAGCCCGGTGAGCGCGTCGTGCAATGCCTCGTGGCGGAATCGTTCTTCTTGCGCGGCGCGCTCGGCCAAGAGACGGAGATTGTCGCGAGCGGCCAGGACCTGGCGCAGGACGACGAGCAACGTGAGCGTGAGCGCGCCGAGGACTGCGACGCGGAGCTCGATGGTCTCATAGGGGAGTGCGACGAAGACGATGAAGACGAGGAGCCCGAAGCCGGCGGCCACCGCGGCATACGGCATCAGCGACAGCCGCGGGGCTGGACCAAAGCTCGAGGCGCCGGTGTTCGGGCCAGTCGCGCCATAGGCCTGCCACCAGCCGGCGAGCGCGAAGAGCGCGCCGTTCAAGAGCCAGATCCAGTCGATCGCGTCGCCCGTGTGATAGGTGCCGGCGAGACGCATGTTGCCGAAGATCAGGTCGGCGACGAATGCGCCGATCAGCGCGATCGCGAGCAGGCGCAGGGGGACTCGCGAGACCTGGGCTGGGGCTCGCGAGAGGATGGCGGCGACGGTCACGAGCACGACCAGATCGCCGATCGGGAACGCGGCGGCCAGGATCAAGTCGCCAACGGTGCTGTGATACGCGACCGCGATCGGGCGGAGCGCGAAGTACCACGAGATCATCGTGCCGCCGACCAGCACGGTCGCGATGTCGAGCCAGTATTTCACGCGCTCGGTGGCGGCGCGAGGGGCTGACGGGAAGTGCAGGAGGCCGACGACCCAGAGCGGGAACGCGGAGAGCGCGAGGCCGTCTATCCAGACTGGCGTGTTCTCGGTCCCGCGGACGACCTCATAGAAAAACCACAGACCGTCGGACGCGGCCATGAACGCGCCGGCCAGTGCGAGCAGCAGCCAGGAGCGGCGCGTGCGCGGATCCAGCGTTGGGCGGCGGGATGCATAGAACGCCAGCGCTGTCGCGACGAAGTGATTCGGCAGGAAGTAGATCGCGAGGGCGGTGTCGCGAACCTTGGTGCCTTCGAGGGCGAAGGCGATCAGGATCCAGCCGAGCAGGTAGGCGGCTGCAACGCCAATGGCGGCCCATGGTGGGCCGCGGCGGGGCGCTACCGGCGGAGGGGAAATCATCTCCCGCGGCGCGCGAGTGTTGACCACGAGATGTGCTTCGCTGTTCACTCAAAGCACAGACGATCTAACAACGTACGGGTCTCTGTGCACAGGCCCTTCGGGCACTGCGCACATCGCGTCGCAGGGACGGCTGGTGGCCAGAGCACCCGCTGCTGTCGTGGCGATGCGGCCCGCGCCACTGTCGAGGTTGTCCACAGTTGTTGTCGATAACATCGACATGACAAAATTGTTGCCGGTCACTTTGACGCACTCGCTTGTTGTCGATGATGGCGTCACTAGTTTTCCGGGCCAGACTCGGCAGTATGGCCGAGGCCTTAGCATGCGTGGCCTCCTAGCAGGGAGAGCCAGCGACAACGGCATACCCGGCGAAAGCCGGCGACGCAAAGCTTCGAAGCTACCGCGCCAGACGGGCTGCTAGCCCGGTGGCGCCACGCTGGTCGGGCCGCCGAACGGTCTAGTTGGGAGGCTTTCCGTGTATCGTAGGACGCAGTTCGCCACCGCGGCCCTGGCCGCGGTGCTCGCCGTCGCTTGTACGTCGAGCGAGACAGACCCAGTCGCTCCAAAGCACGGTACGATCGCCCGATTCAACGTCACGCCGACGGCGACCGCGACGTTCATCTGGCCCGCGCTGCAGCAGATCAAAGGCTGGGGAGTCTATCCCAGCGGTGGGTCTAACCCGTTCTGGAACGCGCCGAGCATCCAGACCGCGGTGTACAACCTCGGGGTCACGCACATTCGAGATCAGGTCGACCCCGCGCTCTACGTGAGCGGCTCGACGCTCTCGAACATGGTGCTCAACACCTCGCTCCTCAATCAGTACATCGCGAAGATCGCCTACGCGAAAGCGCACGGTGCGACGGCGTACATCCTGGCCGTCTGGACCCCGCCCGCGCTGTGGAAGACGAACCACTCGATCCTCGGGTCGTACAACGGCGTCACGGGGTACCTCCAGCCGTGGGCCGAGGGGTACATGGTCGCGTTCCTCACCAAGGTGATGCTCGCGCTCAAGGCGAGCAGCATCGGCGTCCCGGTGGCGCTCAGCGTCCAGAACGAGCCGGCGCATCTCGCGCCGTACTCGGGGTGCGAGTACACGCCTGCCCAGTGGCAGAAGCTCATTCAGGATGTGCGTGGGTCATTCGACTACGCGGGGCTGACGAACATCGTCCTCATGGGACCGGAGACCGGTCAGTACACGCCGGCCACGTACTATGACTACACGACGGATTCGCCCGGGTACTTCGGTGGGCTCGGCTATCCGGCGCTGACCGGGTACCTCGACCATGCGATCGGCGCGTACTCGTTCCACACGTACGCCGAGTGCAGCATCTGGCAGACGCAGCAGGCGATCGCGGCGCATCCGAAGGACATGTGGATGACCGAGTACGGGAATCCTCTCGGGACCACCGAGCTCCAATGGACGCTCGACATGATGAGCGCCATGGCCGCGCATCTCGTCATCATCCCGCACAACTACTGGTTCTGGTGGGAGGCATGGGGTCCCACGAGTGGCGCACCGCCGTTTGGGCAGTTGCTCGGCGGAACGACGACGCCCATCTACTCAACGCGCTATTACACGCTGCAGAAGCTCTTCCAGACTGTCCGGCCGGGGTGGCACGTCAATCGGCTGACGACCACCGATCCTGACCTTCAGGTAGGGTTGGGCACCCAGAATCCGTGCACGGCGCGCGTGAATCTCATCGGGTTCTCGAATCCCGGGGGCACCGAGGCGGTCGTCGAGATCGTCAATACGACGAACAGCAGTAAGCAGATCCAGGTCAGTTATCTGCCTGGGACTACGCAGACCACGTATTACAGCGACGCGACGCACAACATGGCGTGGCTGCAGAGCTCGAACGTGTACAAGCAGTTCTCGACGATCCTGTCGCCGGCCAACAGCGTCGTGATCTCGATCATGAAATGACTCGGCGGTGGCTGTGGTTCACCACATTGGTGACCTCAGCCCAGTCGAGGTTCTTCGTGTCCAACCAGCCGCGGGGCCCGATATACGCAGGATGTAGTACTGCTCGGGCTCCGCGGCCGCCGTCTCTGCGTTAGCGCCCGGCGCGACCTTACAGCAGACGGCTACGATTCCCGGGTCGCATCGGGTAAACACCATGTAGATCTTCGTCAGGTGCGACTGACGGCGATCTTCGGGTATGCGGCAAGCAATGCAGGCGCAGCGCCGATGCCGATTGCCGCGGGCCGTCCCGGTGCCTGCGCGTTGAATAACATCCAGGCGTCGCGAAGGAGCCCGATACCACCGGTGGGATGTTGGTGATGGGGCCGAGTTAGCCCGCCCTATAGGCGATCGCCGCTGGCCGGCGAGTATGTCTCGCGGCGGGATTGGAAGGCGGGGGCGGTGCCCTCCAAGAGATCGAGTGTCAGCCGGTTGAACTTGGGATTCTCCAGCGCGCCGCTCTCGTAGGAGAGTCTGAATCCGGCAGCGATGTCCATCGTGCAATGGATGATTTGCTCGGC
Organism: Gemmatimonadaceae bacterium; assembly: GCA_035486035.1. Classification (GTDB taxonomy): domain Bacteria; phylum Gemmatimonadota; class Gemmatimonadetes; order Gemmatimonadales; family Gemmatimonadaceae; genus DASRDS01. The sequence goes on along the minus strand of DATHNL010000121.1, from coordinate 1,594 downwards.
GTCGCAGACCACGGCGATGTTTGGATTGTGCGTGACGATAATGATCTGGCGCCGCGCCTTGGCCTTTTTGAACACCGGGACCAGATTCTCGACGATTGACTGGTTGTTGAGATTCCCCTCTGGCTGATCGATGATGAGCGGCTCGTCGCCGCGATCCACGCAGAGGTAAAACACGAGCAGCAGTATCCCGCGCTCGCCTGGCGACAGTCGGGAGAGCGGTTGATCGTTGAGCGCTAGTACGTACGATGGCCTGAGGTAGGTGAGGCCGAAGATGAGATCGTAAAGCTCGGCCACCGAATGGTTCTGTTTGAGGATTGCTGGGTCAACAGCATGATTATCCGCGAGCATCATCAGGAGCGCGTGCGCGAAGGCGATCGCGCCGTCGGCGGACTCGATCTCAGCTTCGCTAACCATCTCGCGGAGTCGTTGCTCGCCAGCGTCTACGCCGTGGAAAGGGCCACCGGTCTGTTTGATCAGGCCGAAAAGTAGGGGTGCGAGGTTGGCCGGTCGCAGCGCGACATTGAAGGCGAGGCGGTAATGATCGCGTGTGAGGTCGTCTGCTGCGATGTGCTCCTGAACGGGGCGAGTGACATCGCTGTGTTGGCGGGCGAGTGACGACAGCGCCTCATGGATCGCGCGGCACAGCGTATTGCGTTCGTCTCGGAGCTCGGCGATCCGTACAGGGATTCCCTCCTGCAAATCTCGTAACTGTACCTGCAGCCCGAGTTGCGAGTCTGCGGCAGGCATGCCCGTATCGCCTCGGAGCGCTGACAGCCGTTGTTGCCACTCGACCTGTGCGGTACGATACGCTTCATAGGCGGCGGATTCCTGCTCGAGGCGCTGCACTCGGTCGGCTTGGGCTTGGCGCGTCTCAGCGAGGCGTAACGTGAGATCGCCGGCAAGTGTATCGGCGGCACCTTGTTGCTCGTCGATCGCGGTTCGAGCGGCATCGAGTGGTTCGGTTTTCAGCGTGACGGTGACGCAGCTGCCGAGATCGACGCCGACACCGGCGGCCTCCAGCGCCCGTCGCGTGTCGTGGATCGTGTCCCGGAGATCGTTGACCGCACTGGTCAGTTGCTGGCGCGCCGTGTCGATCGCGTGGCGTTGTTCCACGATACGCGCGAGGTTTACTTCGACTTGACTGCGTTGTGCCTCGAGCTCCGCCTCAAGCACGCGTAACGCGTCGATGGCGTCGGTTTCCGTGGTTTCGCCTCTGGCTAGCGGTACCGCGAGTGGCGGCCTCGCCTCCAACGCTGCGATTTCCGCCTGCTTGTCAATGATCAGTCGTTCCAGCGCGCGGACTCGTCGGGGACTCGCGTCGTCTTCCAGAGACGCGATCATACCGTTCACGTCCGACAGGCGGTGGCGGAGCCGCGTGATCTCCGTCTGTGATGCGGCTGTGAGCGCGTTGAGGAGGTCATCGAGGTTCGTGCAGTCGAGGCGGGAGTGGGGTGGTACGTGCGAGAAGATGACCTTTTGGATCTCGCGATAAAATCCGCTGCGTTCGTCGGCGATCGTCTCGTTCGTGATCTTGTCGAAGAAACCTTGCGGGACGTAGCGAACGCGGGGTTGTTGGTCGGGGTCGCGTCGGTGA
>DATHNL010000120.1:0-8523 GCA_035486035.1 Gemmatimonadaceae bacterium | reverse complement strand
GACCGTGCTCTTTCCGACGTTCTCGGCGGTCGATGAATCGATGGATCGCAGTGGCGCGCTCTATCGCCGATCGGTCGCCTTCGTGTTCATGATGCTGTTCCCGGTGTGCTTGCTCGCGGTGGCGTTTGCCCGGGAAGGGTTGCACTTCTGGCTCGGCGCCGACTTCGCCAACAACAGCACGTGGGTGGTCCGGTGGTTGGCGCTCGGCGTCCTGTGGAACAGCGTGGCCATGATTCCGTACACGCTCGTCCAGGGCCGCGGGCGTCCGGACCTCACGGCACGGTTGCACATGTTCGAGTTGTTGCCCTATCTGGCCCTCATGTGGGTCTGCATCAAGACGTGGGGGATCACCGGCGCCGCGATCGCCTGGAGCGCGCGCACGGGCGTCGACGCGATCGTGCTCTTCTGGTTTGCGGCGCGCATGCAACCGACGCCCGCCCGCTTCCGCCGGGGCGGCATCGCCGTCGTGGTCATGATCATTGCCGCCGTGGTGCTGGCGGCGATGCCGGTCTCGGTTCCCGTCCGCGGCGCGCTCGTCCTCGCGACCAGCGCCCTGGTGATCCTGGCGGTGTTTGGCCTCATGCTCGACCGCCAGGACCGATCCGCGCTGGGCCGTATGGCGGGCCGCGTCGTGATGGCGCGGTTCGCTACGCCGCGCGCATAAGCACGACGTCGGCGACCGCACGGGGGTCCAAGCGGGCGAGCGCGGCCCGCTGCGCCTCGAACGGCAACCATTCGTCCGCTGGCGCCACGTCCGTCTCATTGGCACAGTAGACACCCGCTTCGATCCGCGTGGCCTTGAGACTGCGGACGAACACCACGGGCGTGCCAACGGCGTTGGCGATGTGTCGCGGCCCTGAGTCCATTCCCAACAAGAGATGGCAGCGCCGCACGAAGGCGCCCAACGCGCGCAGCGTCAGCAGGCCCGCGGCCACCCGGCATCGGAACGGCGCCTGGCGCGCGGTCGCGTCGAGCAACGGCGCATCGGCGGCACTGCCGCACAGCACGACTTCGATATCCGCGCGCCGGTTCACCTCGGCCAGCGCCGCGAGAAACTGGTCGGGCGGCCATGTCGCCGTCACGGTCTGACGCAGGGTGATCGCGCAGGCGATCGTCAGCGCGGCCTGTCCCAACCCCAATTCGCGCCAGACCGCCTCGGCCCGCCGCTCATCCTCAGCGGTCGTCACGAGGACTGGCGTCAGGTCCCAGGTGGGCGCGAGATCGCCCACGTGAGCGACAATGGCGCGCATATACGCGGGCGCGGGCAAGCGGGGCGGCCCTGGAACCGGCCGCGTCACCAGTGCGGAAAATCCTTTGTGCACGAACCCGACCCGCGCGGGAATGCCCGCTCGCGTGGCGAGGATCAGATCGTGTTGATACGCGATGTTGTCCGTGCAGAGCGCGGCATCGAACGCTCGCGCGCGGAGCTCGCGCGCGGCACGCCGCCGCCAATCGGCACCGGATTCCGCGATCGGCAGGACGTCATCCACTGACGGATTCGTCGTGAGCAACTCGGCCGTGAGTGGCGACGTGACATAGGTGATTTGACAGTTCGGCAGCGCGCGCTTGAGATAGGGCAGCGAGGCGGTGCGATACAAGACATCGCCAATGTGGGTGCTGCCGAGTATCACGAGGCGCCGCCAGTCACGCGGCTCCGTCGGTGCGCCCGGCGCCACCACGCGCGCCCACGCGCGCAACGCCGGAGCGGCGAGCTCCGAGGCGATCGCACCGACGTAATTGCTGCGATACCGGAAATACGCGCGATCGATCTCCACGGCGAGAGAATAACGGCTTGCGCTCCCTTTGTCCGCCGCGCCAGCTTTGCGGCCGATCGCATGCCATACGTGCTCACGGCTTGGGTCCTGGCTATCGCCTTCGCCTGCCTCGCGGGCTGGGGATTGTCAGCCATCGGTGCACTCTCGTGCTCGGGTTACCGCGTCGTGGTCGTGCTCCTCGTCGTGGCGGCCGGTCTCTGGTGGCTCCGCGGACGGCGGCGCATCGGCGAGTCTCGCGCGATCGGCTGGCGCCAATGGCGCGCGCGGATCCGGCGGCGGCTCACCGCACCGCTTCCGGCGCTCTTTGTCCTGCAACTCGTGCTGGCCGCCGCCGGCGGCGCGCTCTATGCGCCCAGCAACTACGACGCATTGTCTTACCGGTTTCCCCGTGTCCTGCATTGGTTGGCCGCGGGCCGCTGGCATTGGTTCGACACCATCGATCCGCGGCTCAACTACAGCGGTGTCGTGCAGGAGTGGGTCATGTCGGCCCTCTTCGCCTGTACGCCGACCGATCGCCTCTTTTTTCTGCTGAACCTGAGCGCGTACGCGCTGTTGCCGGGTCTCACCTTCGCGGTCTTGCGCGCGCTGGGCGTGCGCCGCCACGTGGCCTGGATGTGGATGTGGGTCTTGCCGAGCGCGCCCGTATACGCCATGCAGGCGGGGAGCATCGGCAACGACGCGCTGGGGCTCGCCTTGCTGCTCGCGGCGCTGTACTTCGCCGCGGTGGCGCGAACGCGCGACTGGCCCGCCGGCGTCTGGCTCGGCGCGGTGGCGGCCGCGCTCCTCTCCGGCATCAAGTCGTCCAATCTTCCCTTGCTCCTGCCCGCGGGGCTGGGCCTCGTGGTGGGATGGAAGCTCGTCACGCACCGGCGCCTCGCGAGCGTCTTCGTGCTCGCCGCGTGTCTCGTGATCTCGATCGTGCCCACGGCCGTGCTCAACTATCGACACACCGGCGACTGGACCGGCGACCCGACGAACGCCGGTCGCCTCAAGGCCGGCGATCCCGTGAGCGGCATGCTGGGCAATGTCCTGGAAGCGACGTACATCAATCTGGCGCCGCCGTTCGTACCCAGTAGCGCCAAGCTGAACCAAGCGGTCACCCGAGCACTCCCGGCGCCAATCGCGCACCGGCTCGCCGTGCGGTTCCCACGATTCATGTTGGCCATCAAAGAATTGCCGCAGGAAGAGGTCTCCGGTCTCGGCCTGTTCGTCACGGCGCTGGTCCTGTCGATCGTCATGGGCGCCGTCGTCGGCCGACTGCGTCACGCGGTTGGCGCGGACCCGACGCCGGGCTCGCTGCCCGCGCGCGTGGTCGTGGCCGGCGGTTGGATCGCCATGCTGGCGTATCTCGCCTTGATGGCGAGCGAGGCGAGCGGCCGCCTCCTCGCGCCCTACTACTTTCTGCCGATCGCGGGTGTTTTGCGCTGCCGCCAGGCGGAAAGGCTCGTGCGCCGGCGTGCGTGGCAGGTGGTCGCGGTGATCGGGTCGTGCACGACCGCTCTGGCCGTGATCCTCACCCCGGCCCGGCCGCTGATCCCGGCGCATGGGCTCGTGACTGCTGCCGCGCGACTCTTTCCGCACTCCAACGTCGCCGCGCGGGCCGGCGAGGTCTACACGAGCTACGAGCAACGGCCGTACACCTTTGCGCCGGTGTTGGCCTTGCTGCCGCCGCACGCGAGGCGCGTCGTGACGATCGGCAGCTTCGATGATCCGGAGAGTACGCTGTGGCGTCCCTATGGATCACGGCGCGTCCGTTCGGTGACCGACGCGTCCCGTCTTCCGCCCACCGATGCCGACGTCGTGCTGTCGAACGAGACGTACCTCGCGCCGGCTATGGCGAGCCGGCTCGACTCGCTCACGGCCGAGGGCCGGCTGCATTGGATCGGTCGCGCGTCGATCTGGGTGGGCGTGACGCGGCCGCGCGAGTTGTGGGACGTCTATATTCCGTGACGATGACCCTCGCTGAGTCGTACGCCGGCAAAGACACGGGCTATTTCGGAAACGCGCGGCGGGACATCCTGCCGCTGATCCCGGCTCCCGTCGACCGCGTGCTGGAGCTCGGGTGCGGCGACGGAACGACGCTCGCGATGCTCAAGGCCGAAGGGCGATGCCGGTCGACCGTGGGCATCGAGCTCTTTCCCAACGCCGCGCAGCTCGCGCGTCGCGTCGTGGATGAAGTCATCGAAGGTGACATCGAGACACTGACGACGCTTCCCCTGGCGGATGGGTCAGCGGACCTCATCCTTTGCCTCGACGTGCTCGAGCACCTGCGCGATCCCTGGGACGTGCTGCGGCGACTCGTGCCGCTCCTCCGGCCGGGAGGCGCGGTCATCGCCAGCATCCCCAATGTGCGGCACCTCAAGGTGATCCTGCCGTTGGCGCTCAGGGGCCGCTGGGATTACCACCCGTTGGGCGGTATCCTCGACCGCACACACCTGCGGTTTTTCACCCGGTCGACCGCGATCGGGTTGTTCGAGCACGCCGGCCTGCGCGTCACGCAGGTCGCCCCGACCGGGGGACTCGTACGCGGGACGCGGCCGTGGATGTTCGACCGTCTGACATTCGGCGCGTTCCGGGAGTTCTTGACGAAGCAGTATCTGCTGCGTGGCACGCGCTAGCATGGAGCGGATGCGCCCGGCAGGACTTGAACCTGCGACCGTCGGATTATGAGTCCGCTGCTCTAACCAACTGAGCTACAGGCGCGTGTAAACGAGGTTAGCAGGGCGCGCGGCAACCGGTCAAGTGATCGAGGTGCTGGGGCTTGAGTGCCGGCATCCCGAGCGACACATTCCCGCGTGCCGATGCGCATGCGCCTTCCGCTGCTGCTCGTCGCGAGCCTGCTGGCGGTACGCGCGCGCGCGCAGGCGTCCGCCGACCTGCCCCTCGACGACAACGCGTACACGTACCTCGACGCCTTGCGGGCGCGAGGTGCGTTGCGATCGTTGTCGGCGCTTGAGCGACCATACAAGGTTCACGACATCGCGGCGGCGCTGGATCGCGATACGGTCGCCCGGAATTCCCCGGTGCTTCGGTCGTACGAACACGCGATCCGCGTGGCGCTCCGGAAGTACGATCCCAGTCGAGAGACACACGCGAGCCGTACGGCAATGCTCCCGAAGGACGACAGCGCGTACTTCTACATCGACGCGTTGATGGCCCGCGGCGCGCTGCTGGACTTACGCTCCTCCGCGCGACCATACCGCGTCGCCGATGTCGAGCGGGCGCTGGAGGCGGATAGTCTCGCGAATCACGCGCCGGAGATGCGCGACGACGTGCGGGCATTGCGACGCGCGCTCCGCGAGCGGGGCGCCGGCGATCCGGGCGAGTCGCTGTTCCGGTATCGCATCGGCGGTGACGTCTACGCGACCGGACAGACCTCGGGCGTCCGCGAGCTGGAGCTTGGCGACGGGAAAGCCGCGTTCGATCCGGCGTTCGATCTCCGCGGCGTCGCCGAAGGAGGGCCGCTGACCATCGCGTTCCGCGGTGGCATCGACCGGCGCCTGATGGACGATCCCCAGTATTGGCACCCGAGCCCGTATCTGTCGGAGAATGACGACGTGCGCGTTCAGGACGCGTATGTCGATGCGCGCTTCCGGTTCGGCGAGCTCTTCGTGGGACGCGAGGACCGGAACTGGGGTCCCGCGCCGCTGGATGGGCTCCTCCTAGGCCACTCTGTCTATAGTTACGACCATCTCTACCTCCTGCTCGGTGTCCGGTCACTGCACTATCAGATGATCGCCACCCGCCTCAACGACGAGATCGTCGGCGGTGACACGACGGCACAGCGCTATTTCACCATTCACCGCTTGGCGGCAACCCTCGGCCCGGCGGAGCTCGCGCTCCAGGAAGCCGTGGTGTATGGAGGACCGGCCCGTGGGTTCGAGCCGGCCTTCCTCAATCCGATCAATCTGTTCACGTTCTCTCAGCTGAACGAGGCCAAGGACGGCACCAAGAAGTTCTCGTTCCAGGGCGCGGTGAAGACCAAGTCGGTCGGCACGTACAGCACCGAGATCTATCTCAACGACATCCAGACCGGCGGCTGCACTCCCGCCGTGCTCTGCAAAAAACCGACGAGCGGCGGCCTCACGTTCACCGCCGAGGGCGTGCCGTTCATTGGCGATCAACGACTGTTCGCGTCGTACACGCTCGTGTCGTTCCTGGACTACCGCACCGACACGCCCTGGGAGCAGTACGACAACAACTACATCGGCCTGGGACGTGCCTACTCCGATTACGACGAGTGGCGGTTCGGCCTCGATCTGGCTGCGATACCCAACGTCCCACTCCGGCTCTACGGTGCGTATCGGCGCCAGGGGCAGGGCAGTTATCTGACGCCCGTGCCGCCGCCGGATTCGTTCCCCGTGCTCCCGACAATCTTTTTCGGCACCGTCGAGCACGTGTATCGGCTGGGCGTGAGCGGTGGAGCGACGTGGTCATGGGTGGAGGTCTCGGGCGACATCGGCGTCAATCATGTGACGAACTACAACCACGTGACCGGTGTGTCGCACAACGACTTTGCCTCGCGCGTGCAGGTCTCGCTGGTGTGGGCCCGCATCTTCGGCGGCGGAGTCTCCGCCGGCCGCGATGACAGCCCCTAGGGTCCTCATCGTTGGCGGCGGCATCATCGGTCTGGCGACCGCCTACCAGCTGACCCAGACCTACCCGGACGCCGAGCCGGTCGTCCTCGAAAAAGAAGACGCCGTCGGCCGCCACCAGACGGGGCGGAACAGCGGCGTCCTCCATGCGGGCCTCTACTACAAGCCCGGCTCCGTCAAAGCCCGACTCGCGGTCTCCGGCATTCGCGCCATGACAGCGTTCTGCCAGCGCTACGGCATCCCGCACGAGATCTGCGGAAAGCTGGTGGTGGCCACGACTGACGAGGAGGTCCCTCGACTCCGCACCCTGCTCGAACGTGGCACTGAGAACGGCCTCCATGGGCTTCGCTGGCTCAGCGCGGACGAGGCGCGCGAGATCGAGCCGGCGGTCCGCGCCGTCGCCGCGGTGCACGTGCCCGAAGAGGGCATTGTCGACTATCGGCGGGTCGCCGAGACGTTGGCGGCGTGCGTCGCCGAGGCCGGCGGTCGCGTGGTCTGCAACGCGCGTGTCACCGCCCTTCGCCAGAGTGCGCGGGGGTGGGTGGCCGAGACCACGGCCGGCGCTTTCGAAGGCGATCGCCTCATCAACTGCGCGGGTTTGCAGTCGGACCGCATCGCTGCGATGGCCGGTGCGCGGCAGGACGTGCGCATCGTCGGGTTTCGGGGCGAGTACTACCGTCTACGGCCCGACCGCCAGCACCTGGTGCGGAACCTCATCTACCCGACACCCGATCCCGCATTCCCATTTCTGGGCGTGCACTTTACGCGACAGATCAAGGGCGGCATCGAGGCGGGTCCCAACGCCGTTCTTGCCTTGGCACGCGAGGGGTACGGCCGCTCGCGCTTCGAGCCGTTGGATGCGGCGTCCGCGCTGGTATTTCCCGGACTGTGGCGGTTCATCGCCCGCTATCCCGGCGTGTGCGTGGCCGAGCTCCGCCGCTCATGGAGTCGGCGCCTCTTCGCCGCCGCGCTCGCGCGATTGGTCCCGGATATCACTCCGGCCGATTTGATTGCCGGCGGCGTGGGCATTCGGGCTCAGGCGATGCGCTCCGATGGCTCCCTGGTCGAGGACTTTCACTTCGTTACTCAGCCGGGCGCCGTGCACGTTATCAACGCTCCGAGCCCCGGCGCGACTGCGTCGCTGGCGATCGGATGCCACATCGTCGACCAGTTGCGCCATGAAAGTCTTCGTCGAACCGACCGCGATTCCTGACGTCATTCTCGTCAAGCCGGAGATGTTTCGCGACCCTCGCGGGTTCTTCACCGAGGTGTTCCGCGAAGATGTCTTCGCCGAGGCCGGCCTCCCGACGCGGTTCGTCCAACTGAATCACTCACGGTCCGCGCGCGATGTCGTCCGCGGCTTGCATTTCCAGTGGGAGCCGCCGATGGGCAAGTTGATGCGCGTCACGCAGGGCTCGGCCTTTCTCGTTGCGGTCGATATCCGCCGACGCTCCCCGACGCTCGGCCAATGGGTATCGGCGACCCTGGACGCGACCGACATGGTGCAGATGTGGGCGCCGGCCGGATTCGCACGAGGATTTTGTGTCCTGAGCGAGTTTGCCGAGGTCCAATATCTGTGTACGGGAGTGTACAACGCGAACGGTGAGGCGGGTATTCGCTGGAATGATTCCGAGCTGAACATTCCGTGGCCGACAGCGACGCCGGTGTTGTCGGGCAAGGATGAGCGGGCGCCCTCGCTCCGCGAGTGGTTGGCGATGCCGCAATCCGACTATTTTCAAACATGAAAATTCTTGTGGCGGGTGGGGCGGGCTATATCGGTTCGGTGTTGGTGCCGAAGCTGGTCGCTCGTGGGTACGACGTGGACGTCGTCGACCTCCTCTGGTTCGGCAGTACGCTGCCGCCCGAGGTGCGGGTCATGCGCCGGGATGTGCTCGACCTGACGCAGGATGAGCTGACCGGATATGACACGGTCGTGTTCCTCGCCGGCCTGTCCAACGATCCGATGGCCGAGTACTCGCCGGGCAAGAACTTCATCTTCAATGCCGCGAGTCCGGCATATCTGGCCTACATCGCCAAGCGCGCGCGGGTCCGCCGCTTCGTGTACGCCAGCTCGTGCTCCGTCTACGGCTATACCGAGAACGAGCTGTTCGACGAGCAATCGCCCGCGGTGTCGACGTATCCGTACGGCATTT
>DATHNL010000119.1:0-13954 GCA_035486035.1 Gemmatimonadaceae bacterium | reverse complement strand
CCCAAAATTGATCCGAGCGAGAATCGCGCCCGTGTTCATCCAACTCTCCCCTGTCTCGGCGTACCCGTTCGGCGCCTGGTGGCCGTAGAGGGGCTCACCGAGCCGGGCCACGACTTGGGCCGAGCGTGGGGTCGAGTCCGCCACGGCTCCAAGGGCCCGTAGCGCACTCGTCACTACTTCAAACGGTGTCTTGACCTTGCTCCGGTAGGCGGCGCGAGAGAAAAACTCGGGCGACGTAATAATCGCCCGAACGACCTCGCGAATATCACCGTCCGTTCGCGTGAACGTCGCCGCAGCGCGGTCGACCAGCGCGGGCGGTGGGCTATCGCTTACGAAGTGGATACAGAGTTTCTTCGCGATAAAGCGGGCGGTCGACGGGTGCCGGGCGACGATATCGAGCACGGTCTCGCCATCCTGCTCGCCGCCACCGGCCTGGATCGTGTGTCCCAAGATCTGCTTGACGCCGGCATCGTGGACTTCGGGGCGGAACACGAACGTGCCCGGGTTCGGTTGCCGTGGACCGGCAATCGACCAGCCCGTCAGTGCTCGGGCGACTTCGATCACGTCCTTCTGTGTGTACCCGCCGTCCACGCCGAGGGTGTGGAGCTCGAGGAGCTCGCGGCCGTAGTTCTCGTTGAGGCCGCGCGCCTTGCGCTGCGCGCGAAATGGGCGACGGGTAGGTCCGAGGGTGGGCTGGCCGCTGTCGGCCACGCTCTCCCAGTTGTCGAGGTAGAAGAGCATGGCCGGGCTGTGGGCCACGGCGCCGAGGAGATCACGAAATCGCCCGAGGGCATATGGGCGGATCGCGGTCCGGTCGTAGTCCGGCAGGAGGTACTGCTCGGGGCCGCCCTTGCCGGCGAAGATGTTGAAATGATTTTCCCAGAAGTCGACCATCACTTCTTCGAGCTGACGGTCCGACATCACGGCGCGCGCGACCTTGGCCGACTGCAGCTCGACCGTGATCTGGCGGCGCTTCATCGCTTCTTGTTTGCGGAGCGCGGTGTCGGCTTGGGCTTTGCCGCGCGGGAATTCGTCTTCGAGTTGCGACGGTGCTTGCGTGACGACCGCGAAGTGCTCTTCGACGAAATCGTCGGTCGCCCGATCGTTGATGCGATCTGGCTCCAGCTGCGCTTCTATCCAGCGATCGACGCCCATCCCGCGCACACGGGCGACATCGCCTGGGCGCGGGCCGAACGACAGACGCGTCAGCGCCTGGTACACCTGCTGATCCGCCGTCAGTTCACGGCCGGAGTCAGGTGTGGGCGTCGGAGTCAGTTTTTGGGCGTTCGCGCAGCCGACTAAAAAGCACAGGGTGGCGGCGGCGAGTCCGTGGGCGCGCATACCTGTTGGACGCGCACCACGGTCTCTTGTTAACTATCCTCAGCCCGGTCGCCTTTACGAGACGGGCGCTCCGTGCTCAGGCAGTATCCGGTCTTCCGGATCGTGTGCAGGAGCGGCGTCCGATTTGGCGTGTCGATCTTCTGACGAAGATAGGAGATGTAGACGTCGACGACATTCGAAGACCCGTCGACGTCCGACTTCCAGACTTCGTCCGTGATCTGCTCGCGCGTCAGGATGCGCCCTTGATTGCGCATGAGGTACTCGAGCAGCGCGTACTCTTTCGCGGTCAGCGGGATGAGCTCCCCGGCCCGCACGACCTCTCGCGTGAGCGGCGACAGCGTGAGGTCGTCCACGCGCATGACGGTGTCGTCCGCGCGGATGGTCGACCGCCGGAGCAACGCCTTGACCCGCGCCAAGAGTTCCTCGTAGTCGAACGGCTTCGCGAGGTAATCGTCGGCGCCGGCGTCGAACCCGACGACCTTGTCGGAGACGGTATCGAGCGCGGTCAGCATGAGCACGGGTCCACGATACGCGCGATTTCGAAGCTCGCGGGCCACGTGCAACCCGGAGCGCTTCGGGAGGCCGATGTCGAGGATCACGAGGTCGGGGCGGAGGTCGAGCGCGAGGTTGAGGCCCGCCTCGCCGTCCTCCGCGGTGCGCACGGTGTACCCGTTGCTAGCCAGGGTCCGGCGCACGACCTCCAAGACCTCGGGTCGGTCCTCGACGACGAGGATCGTCGCCGGGAATGCCGCAGTCTGCGCCATGACGGGAAAGGTGCGAACGATGCCCACACGCGGCAACCCTTCCGAGAAGGCAGCGGGACAACTCGTCCATGGCGCGGACAGCCTGACCGGACTTTCTTTTCCCGCGTGCACGTTGAGGTCAACACGGAGAACCGCGTGCGCGCCGGACTCATCACCGGCGCCCTGGCGGCGTCGGCGACAGCCGGCGCGATGTTGGGGATCGCGAGGCCCGGGCACTACAATCCATTTGCGGCCACGGGACGCCAAGCACTGGCGACGCTCGTGCCAGCCGCCACGCCGTCGGTTGCCGCCGCCACGCTCGTGGGACTCGCCCTCCATACGCTGCTCGCGTTCTTTTGGGCCTTCTTGTTCGTCGCTCTTGCAGCGCGTGCGCGCGGCGCGCGACTGATCATCGCCGCGGCCGCGAGCAGTGCGGTGATTTGGGCACTCAATGTGTGGCTTGCATCATCGGTGTTGCGGTTCGGCAACGATCTGACGGCCTTCGCAGCGCAGGCAACCCTGTTCTACGCAGTCTTAACGGCGGCATTCGCAGGCGGTATAGCTCTTGCCCGTATAGACACTCGCGGAACGTAGAATGTGCGCTGCATCACGTTGCGTCACGCGGGAACTATTCGCCTGCGCGGCTCGTAGATGCAGAGAGGGAGTTCGTCATCTTTTTAGTAATAAGGGAGGTAGGGGTATGGATGTCCTCGTGATGCTCGAGGATCTCCCAGAGCACTCACTTGTGTTGGCGCACGTGAACTCCGTGCCGGCGCTGCTGCACCCCGAGCGGCCGCCGCGCAACGTGGTCACCCTGTATGGGCAGCCCACGCCGGAATCACTCGCGCTCGCCCTGGCGGCGGCGGTCGAAACTGGCCGTACGCCGGACGAGCACTCGGGTACGGTCCGTCATCTCGGTATCTGGCCAGACACCGGCGCGGTCGGCGACGCCGCGTGGCGGGATTCAACCACCGGTCAGATGGTCACGCGAGATCTCGCTATTCCGTTCGATCAACTGCGCGAAACCGCCGGCCGGCTGCTCGGTGAGTTCGGACAGATGATCCGCCGCTTGGTCGCCGGGCTCTCGATGCCGGACTGGCCAGAAGGCTCGCGCCGGGCCATCGGGTTCTCCATGACGCCGCTCACCGATGCCATGCGGCTCACTGGCGAGCACCTGCTCGACAACCTGCGCGAGGCCGACGGCCTGGCGTACGATACGGAGGGCGACTAACCGCGCACTCTCCTCTGTCCGCGTAGTACCAAGGGCCGCCACGCTTCGCGTTGGCGGCCCTTGTATGTTGACCCATGGACGACAGCCTCTGGACGCTGCTCAAGGGCATGGAGGACGGCTACCCGTACTTCATCCGCGTCAGAACCGACCTGGCCGCGGTCGTCGGCGATCGGGCATTGCCCAACCTTCTCGAGATCCGTTGGACGTATTTCGTTGACGAGTCGCACGCGGCGCACGGTCTGCCGACTCAGGAGCAACTCCAGGAGATGGCCACATTCGAGGAACGGATCGTTCCGGCGCTGGAGGATGGCCGGCACGCCATCCTCGTTTCGGTCAACATGAGGTGCGGAGAACGGCGTTGGCTCTGCTACTGCGACACGCGCGAGCAAGCCGAGCGCGCGCTCAACTCCGCCCTCGGCGGCGACCCTAGCTTCCCGATCGAGCTGTCGATGATGCCGGATCCGGAATGGAAGTTCTACCGCGACCTGCTGCTCGAAATCCCTAGCTAGGCTTATCGCAGCACCGGCTCGTCCAACACGACCGGTGTCGACCCGGACGACCGGCGGTCCTGCTCGGCCAGCACGTCGAGCACGTGCGCGCAGTTGATCAACGCGATGTGCGTGAACGCCTGTGGGAAGTTGCCCAGGAACTCGCCAGTGCGAGGGTTCAGCTCCTCGCTGTAGAGACCGAGGTGGTTCGCGTGGCCCAGCATGCGCTTGAAGATCCGCTCGGCGTGCTCGCGCTCACCGGAGAGGGCCAGGGCCTCGGCCAGCCAGAATGTGCAGATCGAGAAGACGCCCTCGTCGCCCGGGAGGCCGTCGTCGTTCCGATAGCGATAGCACATCTCGTCGTCGCAGCACGTCAGCTCGCGCAGAATCGCCTTGACCGTGCCGACCACGCGCGGGTGGTTGCGCGGCAAGAATCCCATCATGGGAATGACGAGATTCGAGGAGTCGAGCGCGTCCGTCCCGTAGTATTGGACGAAGCTCTGCTTCTCCTCGCTCCACCCGTGCTCCATGACGTCGGCATGGATAGCGTCCCGCTCGGTCTCCCATCGCTCGATGGGAGCGGGCAGCGAGAACTCCTTCGCCATACGGATGCCGCGATCGAGCGCCACCCAGCACATGACCTTGCTCATGACGTAATGCTGGAGCGTGTCGCGCACCTCCCAGATGCCGCTATCCGGCTGCCGCCAGTTGGCGGCCACCCAGCTCACGAGGCGCTCGAGCGTCACCCAGGTCCCCTCGCTGACCTCGTTGCTCCGGCTCCAGAGGTATGCGGTCTCGAGGAGCTCGCCATAGACGTCGAGCTGGAGTTGCGCATATGCCGCGTTCCCGACGCGAACCGGGGCCGAGCCGCGGTAACCCTCCAGGTGGGCCAGGACCTCCTCGGTCAGCTTTCGCCGACCGTCGATCCCGTACATGATCTGGAGGTGCGTATCGGTCGTTTTCCGGGCGACGCGCTTCAAGAACGACATGAACCGGTCGGCCTCCTCGGAGTGCCCGAGGATGCTGAGCGAGTAGAGCACGAATGCCGAGTCCCGGATCCAGGTGAAGCGATAGTCCCAGTTCCGGACCCCGCCGATCTCCTCGGGAAGCGAGGTCGTCGGAGCCGCGACGACCGCGCCCGTCGGCTCGTAGCAGAGGAGCTTGAGGGCCAGCGCCGACCGCTCGACGGCGGCGCGATAGGGGCCGTCGTACGTGATGCGCCCGACCCATTCGCGCCAGAATGAGACGGTGTCGGCCAGCCGACGCTCCGACTCGTAGGACCCGACCGCCCGAACCTCGTCGTCGTCGAATCGCAGGACAAACCAGGTCGATTCGCTGGCGATCAGTTTGATCGTCGCGCTGGCGGTGCCGTTGTCCAACTGCCACCAGAGCTCCTGTGGCGCCGCCAACGTGAGCACCTTGTCCTCGGCGTCGGTCGCCAGCACCCCGTGCCGCCGCGGGTGGACGTAGGACGAGCCCGCACCGTAGTTGAACCGCGGCGCGAACCGGATCTCGATCTCGACCTCGCCCCGCACGCAGGTGACACCCCGATGGATCTCGGCGAACGGCCGCGCCGCCCCACTCGGCGCGATCGGCATGAAGTCGGTCATCTCGACGATGCCGCCGGCCGGCGTGTGAAAATTCGTGACCAACACGTTGGTCGCCGGGAGATAGCGCTGCTCCACCGTGTATTGGCCGACCGGACGAATCGAGAAATGTCCGCCGCGATCGGCGTCGAGGATCGCGCCGAACACGGACGGGGAGTCGAACGCCGGGAAGCAGCACCAATCGAGCGAACCCGATCGGCAGATGAGGGCAGCCGTGTGCAGGTCGCCGACGATCCCGTAATCGGATATCGCCGCGTATCGGCCGGTGAATGTCGTCATCGGCGCAACTCCGCCAGCCACGCCAGCACGCTGCCCATCTCCATTGGGTCCGCTACGATATACTCCGCACACGTCTTCTGCGATCCCTCGCCGGCGACGTGCAGCGTGACGGGGCGTGGGTCGCGCGAACGCAGCGCGATGAACGCATCCTCGTCGGTTGCGTCATCTCCCGCATATAAGATCGATGCCCCAGACCTGAAACCTCCGACGTGATCAGCCAGTGCGACAACTGCCGTTCCCTTGTTGACGGTGACAGGCGGTCGCAGCTCCAGGACTTTTTTCCCGGCCACCACAACTAGGCCATGCTCGGCCGCCACGCGCGAGACAAGCTCTCTGGGCTCGATTCCAGTCGCCCGATAGTGCACCGTGAGCGTCCATCGCTTGTCTTCGACCGCGACGCCGGTCGCTTCGAGTGATTGCCGCGCGGCGGCGACGGCTCCCTCGAATGCGGCGACACTCGGCTCAACCGTTTCATGACCGTCGGGCGAGACGATCTCGGCGCCGTGATTGCCAATCACCCAAGCCGGTTCGACTCGCACCATCCGGCGAACATCGTCCGCCATCCGTCCGGAGACGAGCCCGACGACGACGCCATCGGACCGTACCAGTGATCTCAGCGCATCGAGCGCGATGGGCAGCACGGTTGCGTCCACTGGTCGCGGCGCGATGGCCGAGATCGTACCGTCGATGTCGAGGAGGAGGACCAGCGGCGTACCGGACAGACGCGAGGCGATCGCGTCTCGATCAACGTTCACGTGAGTCCCCTTAGGGGGTCGGGGTGACGCAGTCCGGTCTCGCCGCGATCAACGCCTGTACCCGGTCGGCGATCGACTGCAGCCAGTCGAAGATCGTCGCGTGGCGCAGGCGCTCCCGCATCGCGTGCATGCGCCGCTGGCGCTCCTCGATCGGCATCTCCAGCGCCCGACGGATCCCGGCCGCGAAGCCGTCGATATTGAACGGATTGACCAGCACGGCGTCATCGATCTCCTCGGCCGCTCCGGTGAACCGGCTCAAGACGAGCACGCCCTGCTCGTCGGCCTGACAGGCAATGAATTCTTTTGCAACCAAATTCATGCCATCCTGCAAAGAGGACACGAGGCACAGATCCGCGGCCCGATACGTGGCGGCGAGCTCGGTTGCGTCGGCGTTCTTCGTCACGAGGACGATCGGTGTCCAACCCGGCGTCGCGAATCGGCGGTTGATCGCTTCGACCAGGCTCACGGTCTCGGCCTGGAGCGCGCAATAGGGCGCGAGCTCCGATCGCGACGGCGTCGCGACCAGGAGCATCGTAAAGCGACCACGGAGCTCCGGTGACTCCTGCCACAGGAGATCGAGCGCGCGGAGGCGCTCGAGGATGCCCTTCGTGTAGTCGATCCGGTCGACGCTGACCCCAAGCTGCTTGCCATCAGTCGCATACTGGCGTCGGAGCTCTTGGGCGTGGGCCGCGACGTCGCGCGCTTCGGCGAGCTGCTCGAAGCGATCGACATCGATGCTGATCGGGAAGGCACCGACTGCCATGGTCCGGCCTTCGTAGCAGACCGTAAGCGCGTCTCTATCGACTGTCGCTCCTGGCAAGAGATCCGCGACACAGTTCAGGAAATTCTGAGCGTATCTCTCGGTGTGGAAGCCCAGCAGATCGTTCCCGACGAGTCCGCGTAGAATGGCCTCGTATGCTCCGTAGGGGAGCAGATGCAGGATTTCCGTCGGCGGGAACGGGATGTGCCAGAATTGATGGATGAATAGATCGGGAGCGCTGGCCCGGACCTGATCGGCGACGAGTGCGAAATGATAATCTTGGATCCAGACGATCGGTTGGCCACCGACGCGCCGGGCTTCTTCGAGCACCGCATCAGCGAATCGCATATTGACCGAGCGATACCGTTCCCACTGGTCAGCGCGAAATTGATAATGCTGGACCAGGAGATGACACAGCGGCCACAGCACGCTATTCGCGAACCCGAGGTAATAGCCCTCGACGTCCGCTTCGTCGAGCCACACGCGGCGCAGCGTGTAGGCAGGGTCGTCGGGCGGCGGCGGCACCTGGAGTCGCCCCCACGCATCAGCGGTGACGCGATCGGCCGAGCCCGAGCCCCACGCGATCCAGACGCCGTCGGTCCGGCGCAGCGTGGGATCGAGCGCACTCACGAGCCCGCCAGGCGGGTAGCGCGTTTCTATCTCCCCGCGTCGGGAGACGTGTTCGTACGGCTCCCGGTTCGAGAGCAGGATCAGGGTCCGGCCCGAGAACGCGGCGGCGGCGTCAGCCATGGATCGGTAACGCGCAACACGCGTGCCGGAGTAGGTTATTAGGCAAATGGCCGAGCTTACTCACCTGCAATATGATGCGCTCGAGCGGGCGATCGCGAATGGCACGCGGATTGTCGTGTATCGACGGGGCACCGAATTCGTCGTCGTCCCAACGCGGCTCGTGCTCACTGGCGGCCGCGAATCCATAGAAGCGCGCCATCCCACGACCGGGGAACGCATCACGCTCTACGTCGACGAGGTCGATTCTATAGATGTCGTCCGCTGAGCCCTTGGTCGCGATTTACGCGGACGAATCTTGCCTGGGCAACGGGAAGGAGGGGGATAACCCCGGGGGCGCCGGGGCGCTCTTGGAATATCGCCGGAAGTCAGGCGCTCTCGAACGCCGCGATGTGTGGGTCTCGGAGAAGGCGACGACCAACAATCGGATGGCGCTGCGTTCAGTCATCGAGACCTTTCAGCTGCTCTCGAAGCCCGCTCGGGTCGTCTTCACGAGCGACTCGCGATATCTGATCGATGGATTGACGTCGTGGGTGTTCGGCTGGGCCGACCGAGAGTGGACGCGGAAAGGCGGCCCGATAGAAAATTTGGACCTCTGGATGGACGCGATCGAGGCCGTGTGCGATGGGCGACACGAAGTCGCCTGGCGATGGGTGAGAGGGCACAATGGTCACCCGCAGAACGAGTACGCGAATCATCTCGCCACACGTGCCGCCGCTGATCAATCGTCATCAGATGGGATTGTGATATCCGGGTTCGATGCCTGGTTGGGGACGCAACGGAAGTTACGGCCACTGGCGGAGTTTCCAGACGCAACGGCATTCGTTGCCTCGCGCGAGTTGCCGCGTCGCTAGGGTATGCTGAAATACGTCATCCTGCTCGTGATCGGCGTCTGCGTCGGGTACGGCCTCGGGTTTCAGGATGCGAAACAAAACGACGAGAACGTCGTCGCGCGGCTGGTCATGCGGGTGGGCGGGAACAACCGCGACAACGTGAAGACCGACGTCGACGCGCAGATGGACAAGGTCGACGATGCAAAAAAACATTGAGGATGATCTCGACCGCCTCTTTCGACGGCTGGTCGTCAATATCCGCGCCGAATATCCGCAGTACCTGACGAGCCCCTTCCCGGTCGCCGAGGTCTATCAGAGCGTCGTGCCGTACCGCACGAACCGCAATGAGCTCGGCATCGAGATGCACGAAGACTACGAGCTCGCGCTGACGCGGTTGCTCGCTGGGGAGCGCGAATACGTATCCGGCGATGCCGCGATGCAGCAGGCGCTCAGCGGCCCGTCCAACGGATCGTCCAAGATCAGCTATCGCAACTACGCCGCGTCGCTCATCGAGATCTCGGCCGAGGCCGTGACGCGGCTCGACGAGACCATGCGGCGTTCGGGGCGGCCGATCACGCCGACCGTCTCGCCGGTCGCGTCGCCGCGCGCGACGGCGCCGACGACAATTCTCGCCTCGGGCCCCTGCGCGTTTTGCGGGGGTGCGCTGCCTGACGGGCGTCGCATCACCTTCTGTCCGTACTGTGGGCAGAACGTCACGGTGAAACTCTGTCCCGCCTGCAGCGCCGAGCTCGAGGTCGATTGGAGCTTCTGCCCCGTGTGTGGACGTGAGGTCGAGACGCAGGCTTCGGATCTCGTGGAGAGCGACACCGAGGGCTAGTTTTCTCGGTTATGGAAATAGTCTTTCTCTCGGGGGCGCGTACGCCCTTCGGGACATTCGGCGGCGCCCTCAAGGACACGACGGCAGTCGATTTCACCGTCGTCGCGGCCAAAGCCGCGATACAACGGTCAGGCGTGGCGCCGACTGATATTTCGCAGGCGATCTTTGGCAACGTCATCCCGACGACCGCCGACAGTCCGTACTTCGCGCGGCACGTTGCCCTCAAGAGCGGCGCCCCGATCGAGACTCCGGCGCTCACCATCAATCGACTGTGCGGATCGGGATTTCAGGCCGTCGTCAGCGGCGCCGAGGAGATTCTGCTGGGGCATGCCGATGTCTGTCTCGTCGGTGGTGGCGAGTCGATGTCGCAGGCGCCGCATATGGCACGCGGCATCCGCTGGGGTATTCGGCTCGGCACGTCCCCCGCGCTGGCCGACTCGCTGTGGGAGTCGCTGACGGACGCGTACGCCGGGTGCTCGATGGGCGAGACGGCCGAGAATCTGGCGACGCGCTATAAGCTGGACCGGGGATGCGCGGACGAGTTCGCGCTCAGGTCGCAGCAGCTGACGGCCGCGGCCTCGTTCGCCGACGAGATCGTGCCGGTGCCTGTGAAAGGCAAGGCGTTCGACAAGGACGAGCACCCCCGGCCGGATACGACGCTCGAAGGGCTCGGCAAGCTCAAGCCCGTGTTTCGCGAGGGTGGCGTGGTCACCGCGGGCAATGCCTCCGGGATCGGCGATGGCGCCGCGGCGATGATCATGACTTCTGATACTTTCGCCAAGTCTCGCGGCCTTCGGCCGCTCGCCCGGCTGGTCTCGTGGGGGCTCGCTGGGGTCGATCCCACGATTATGGGCATCGGTCCCGTGCCTGCTTCGCAAATTGCGCTCAAACGGGCCGGGCGATCGCTGAGCGATATAGATCTCATCGAGATCAACGAGGCCTTCGCCGCGCAGACGTGCGCAGTTGAGCGCGAGCTTCAGATCCCGCGCGAGAAGCTCAATGTGCACGGTGGCGCGATCGCGCTGAGCCATCCGCTCGCAGCGTCCGGCGCGCGGATCACCACCCATCTCATCTACGCGCTTCGCCGCGCCGGGAAGCGATGGGGACTCGGCGCCGCTTGCATTGGCGGCGGCCAAGGCATTGCGGTCGTCATCGAATCACTGTCGTGAAGCGCGGGACGTCTGTGATCCCCGCCTTCTTACGTGTGCGAAAGCCGGGCAGTCTAGGTCGTGCCTGCGGGCGCGACCTCCTAATAGGATTGGCCATGTGCGTGGGCACGGCCGGCTTGTCCGGCCGGGTCCACGCACAATGGCCGATAAAAACGAGAGAGCACGTCGACCTCTGGCTCACCGGCTTCGCCGAGCTGAACACGGACACGACGGCGAAGGTGCCGGTGTACCGGCATGACTATCTAGATCAGCTCGCGCTGGCCCAGAATCAGCAGAGTATCCTGACCGCGCTCGACTCGGTGCACGATGGCCTGCAGGCCCGCTGGGAGCAGACGCCAAAGCTGGCCGATGCCCGTGCGCTGGCGCTGGATGCCGGGACGTGGGATGAGATGCAGTCGGCCATCGACCTGTACTTGCACCCCCCAACGGACTCGAAGAAGAACAAGAAAGCCATCGTGCCGGATGTCGAGGGCCATCTGGCCGACTATTTCTCGTCGACGTCCGATCGCGAATTCCTGCTCAATTTCACGCACGGCCTCGACGGCGCACGGACGCAGTTTTATCACGGCTGGTGGGTGGCCGAGGAACGGCGACGCCGGCCGGTGCTTGCGGCGGCCGACTCGCTGTGGCGTCTCACCGAGCCCAAGCTCGATCACTTCCTCGCGGCAACGCACCAGCCGACGGGCGAGATCATTCTGTCGCTGCCGGTCGATGGCGCGGGTGTGACATACAAGGAGCCGAACGGCCGCACGTCGCTGGCCGCGCCGTTCCCGGACAGCGTCGCCGACGCCGCGCAGGTGATCTACGTCGTCGCGCACGTCGCGGCGCGGGCCGTCGGCGACGATGCACTCGCCGCGGCCACGACAATATCCCAGCGCAGGAACGGGATCGGTGAGCAGTACACGGAGGCGCTCAGTATTCGCGGCGGGTATATGCTGTTGTCGAAGGCCGCGCCCGAGCTGGCCGACGGGTACGCCCGCTATTACCTGCGTACGTCGCGGGCGGGGGCCGATCTGGCCACGGCGTTCCCCCTGCCAGATGCGATACGGGACGCGCTGAGTCACCAGATCGATCTGGAGATGAAATAGGCTACTTTTCGAATACGATGGCTTCTGATCTCCCAGTTCCGGTGGTACCCCCGAGCAATGCGTTAGACCGAGCGGCGGTCGAGCGCGTACTCGCCCGGGCGGCCCAGCTCCAGAACCTGTCGATCAGTGCCGATGATGCGCCCGATGTGCTCTCCGACGATCAAGTCATCGCCGCCGGCGCCGAGGTGGGACTGTCGGTCACGCACCTTCGCCAGGCGATCGCCGAGGAGCGGACGCGCATCAGCGTTCCGACTGAGCGGGGCCTTCGCGCGCAGGTCGCGGGCGCCGGCTGGGCGTCGGCGAGTCGAACGGTCGGCGGGACACCCGCGTCGGTGCTCGAGGCGCTCAATGCGACGCTGACGCGCGAGGAAAGCCTGGGCATCAAGCGCCGGTACGCCGAGCGATGGACGTGGGAGCCACGGCGCGATTTCTGGGCGATGTTCCGTCGCATTGGCGGCTGGCGATTCGATCTGCAGCACGCGAGTGAGATCGCGGCCACGGTCATTCCGGTCGACGAGCAGCGCGTGACGGTGCGGCTGGACGCCGACGTGTCGCGCACGCGGAATGAGCGACTGGAGCAGGGTGCCGGGGTGGCCGTGGGCGGCGTGGTGAGCGGTGGGGTCGTGGCCGGCCTCGCGTCGATCGCCCATTTCGCGGTCATCGCCATCTTTCCCATCGCCGCCGTACCCGTCGTGGCCGGACTCGTCGGCGGATACGCGCTGGCTCGGCGTCACCGCGAGACGGTGGAGCGTACGCAACTGGCGCTCGAGCAAGTGCTCGATCGCCTCGAACATGGAGACATCCGCCGATGATCGATTCCGTCGGCGTCCTGGGCGGTGGGCTCATGGGGAGCGGCATCGCCGAGGTGGCCGCTCGCGCCGGGTTCGGCACGTACGTACGCGAAGTCTCGTCGGAGTTGGCCGACCGGGCCCGCAAGTCGATCGAGAAGTCGCTGGGGCGCGCCGTGGAGCGCGGGAAGTTGAGTCACGAGGATTGCCAGGCCGCGCTGGCCCGTCTGGCATTCGGGACCGACCTCCAGGCGGCGGCCGTCGGGAAGATTGTCATCGAGGCCGTAGTCGAGGACCTCGAGGTCAAGAATCATCTGTGGCGCGAGCTCAATCGGCTCGCCAAGCCCGAGACGATTTTTGCCTCGAACACGTCGAGCCTGACCATTGCGGCAATGTCGGCCGCCAGCGGCCGTCCGGATCGCCTGATCGGACTCCATTTTTTCAATCCGGTGCCGGTGATGCCGCTTGTCGAAGTCATCCCGACGATCGGCACGAGTGCCGCCACGGTCGAGATGGCGGACGCGTTCGTACGTCATCTCGGAAAACAGCCGGTACGTGCAAAAGATGCGTCCGGGTTTATCGTGAACCGGTTGCTCGTGCCGTATATGCTCGATGCTGTGCGAGCCGTGGAGCAAGGCGTGGGATCCACGGTCGACATCGACAACGCGATGCGGCTCGGTACCGGGCATCCGATGGGGCCGCTGACGCTGCTCGATTTCGTGGGGATCGACACGGCGTGTCGGATCGCCGAGATCATGTTCGACGAGTATCGCGAGACGCGGTTCGCGCCGCCGCCGCTCTTGAGGCGCATGGTGCTGGCCGGGTGGTTTGGCCGGAAGTCGGGCCGCGGGTTCTACGACTATACCGTTGATCCACCCACTCCGACCGCCCTCTGAGTTTCGCGGTGTCTTTCGCGATGATCTGCTTGCCCGGGCGGTGTACGCCGAGGCGGCTGGCATCGCCCGCGCGACTCCGCTCGCCATCGCCGTCCCCGTCGACGCGGCCGACGTCATGGCTCTCGCTCGCTGGTCCCACGAGACTCTCACGCCGCTGATTCCCCGCGGCTCGGGAAGCAGCATGTCCGGCGGTGCGGTCGGCAACGGTGTCATCGTCGATCTCGGTCGCCTGGACACGATCGGTCCTGTTGTTGATGGCCACATAATGGTCGGCCCAGGTGCGATCCGCTCTCGTGTCGATGCCGCGGCCGCCGGTGTTGGTCTCCGCTTTCCGGTCGATCCATCGAGTGGAGCGTTTTGTACCATCGGCGGGATGACCGCGACCAATGCC
>DATHNL010000118.1:0-19939 GCA_035486035.1 Gemmatimonadaceae bacterium | reverse complement strand
GTTCCTGACGCGTGTGGCCCCCACGAGCTTCTACTTGGCGGGCGCGCCAATGGTCTACGGCCGGGAGCCGGGAGCGGTCGCGCTCGGGTTCCTGGGAGCGAACCCGTACGTGGCCCGCAGCTTCGAACGTCTGGTGGGGAGCGCGCAGCGGCGGAAGTAACTTTCGGGCATGGTCATTGTGATCGGCGCCGGCGTGGCCGGGCTCGCGGCCGCCGCGAAGCTCGCCGACGCCGGCGTCGAAACGCTGGTGCTGGAAGCGCGCGACCGGATCGGTGGGCGCGTGCATACGCATCACGAGCCGGGATTCGAGGCGCCGATCGAGCTCGGCGCCGAGTTCGTGCATGGGATGGTGCAGCCGACGTTGGAGATTGCGTCGGCTGCCGGACTCCTGCTCGCGGAGATGGTTGGCGAGCAAGTGGACGTCGGTGAGCGCGACGGCTCGTTCTTCGAGAGCCTCGGCAACGTGCTGCACGCTCTCGATGCGCATCGGACACCTGACCGGACGTTCGCGGCGTTTCTGGACGCGCTCAATCCCAAGGAGGATGAGCGCGCGGCCGCAATGGGCTATGTGCAGGGGTACGACGCCGCTGATCCCATGCGCGTCGGCGAGCGGTGGCTCGCCGCGAGTGAAGCCGCATCAGCGGCGGATCACTCGGATCGCCAGTTTCGCTTTGTCAACGGATATGACGGCGTGCCGACGTGGCTCGCCGGGCGACTCCCGCCTGGGTCGATTCTGCTATCGACGCCCGTGGAGCGGATTGTCTGGCAACGCGGGCATGCGACTGTTCATGCGGGTAACCGAGAGATCGACGCGCGCGCGGTCGTGTGCACCGTGCCGCTCGGCGTGTTGCTCGCAGGCGGCGTGGTGTTCGAGCCCGGGCTCGAACCGATTACCGGGTTAGCGAGTGGGCACGCGGTGCGCGTGGTGTTTCGGTTCAAGGAGATATTCTGGGAGCCGGCGATGTCGTTTCTCTTTGGGAAGACCGCTGTGTTTCCCGTATGGTGGAGCGCGCATCCGTTGTGGGTGCCACTCTTGACCGGGTGGACTGGTGGGCCTCCGGCTGATGCACTCGTGGGGTGCGATGTGGCCGACCGTGCGATGGAGAGTCTTGCGCAGCATCTTGGGAGACCGCGAGCCGAGATCGAGGGACTCGTGATCGGGCATTGGTCGCACGATTGGGCGACCGACCAGCACGCGCGCGGCGCGTACAGCTATGGCGAGGTCAATGGAATAGAGGCCGCGCAACGATTCGCGCGGCCTCGAGAGAAGACTTTGTTCTTTGCGGGTGAAGCGACCGACAGCACTGGCCGGTCAGGCACCGTGCACGGCGCGCTCGCCAGTGGGCGGCGCGCCGCGCAAGAAGTGATCGCTAGCCTTTAGTTGATGCTAGCGGTCGTCTTGGTGTCCGGCGTCGCCTGTCCCTTCGTCTCGATGACGAACGTGACGCGGCGGTTCTCCTCGGCACCCGAATCGTCCCGCTGGGCACCCGGGTTCACCAAACGGGTCTTGCCGTAGCCGACCGTCTTGATGATCGAGAGATCAATGCCCTTGGACGACAGGTAGTCGCGAACGGCGTCGGCGCGACGCTGCGAGAGCGCCAGGTTGTAATGCTGCGAGCCGGCCGGATCCGCGAACCCTTCGATCGTGACCTTCGAGCCGCCGTAGTACTTCTGCACGACCGCGGCGAACCGGTCGAGCGCGGCCTTGTCCTGATCGCGAACGGTCGCGTCGTCGAACGCGAAGTTCACGGGCATGTCGAACTGCATGCCGGATTCGAGGGCGCTGATCTTCGCGCCGTATTCCTGGCGCAGGTTCGCCAGATCACCACGGAGACTCGTCACGTCGCTCTGGACGGATGCGATATCACCCTTGAGCGCGCTGTCGGCCGCCATGCGCTCGCTCTTCTCCTGTGCGATCTCGGACCGCGTTTCGGCGAGGTCCTTTTTGTACTGTCCCGGGTGCACGCATGCACCGAGAACGGGTACGACTAACGCGATCGCGGCAACCTTCTTGGACGACATTCCCATATGCGCACTCCCCCCAGAGTGAGTTCTTTCTGATTTTTGATGCGAGAAATGTACCGGCGTGTCAACCCAAGTAACTTTGTGACCCACATCACAGTTACATCGGGTTCCGCGCTAACCACTCGCCGCCATCAACAACAAGAATCGAGCCGGTGATCCAATCGCCGGCCGGTGACGCCAAGTACGCGACCATGTTGCCGATATCGGCCGGTGTGCCCCAGCGGCCGAGGGGGATATTGCGGCGGGCGTGCTCATCCATCACGGTTTCGACGGCCGGCCCTCCCGCGGGCTGTGTGAAGGCTTTGCGCACGCCCTCGGTTGGGATGGGGCCAGGCGCTATCGCATTCACCCGTATCTTCGCGGGCGCCCATTCCACAGCCAGCGTGCGTGTCAGGGCGTCCACTCCTGCCTTGGCAGCCGTGGCATGTGCCATCTGCGGCCAGCCGCGGTAGTGCAGCGTCATCGAGATATTCACGATGCGGCCACCGCCGGCGGCCCGCATGATTGGCGCAACGGCCTGCGAGCAGAAAAACGTGCCGAAAAGATCGATCTCGACGACAGAACGCCAGGCGTTCGGGCTCAGACTCTCGGACGGCGCGTAGAAATTTCCCGCGGCGTTGTTGACCAGGAGATCAATTCGGCCGTGCGTGGCCGCTACGCGGCTCACGGCGGCCTTCACCGCCTCCGCGTCGCGCACGTCCAGCGTTTCCGACGAAGCTGCGCCGTGCAGGCGTTCGACCGCAGCGGAGAGGCGATCGGGTTTGCGGCTCGCGAGTACGACATGAGCGCCGAGGTCGACCAATATCTCGGCGATCCCGAAGCCAATCCCAGTCGCGCCACCGGTGATCAGCGCGACTTGGCCGCTGAGGAGATCGGCGCGAAATATCGAGCTCATTCGACCAGCGCGTCCGCGACGTCATCCGTGATCACCTCGAGCGTGAGCTCCAGCTCCAGCTGATCATCTTCGCAGAAGGCCCGGCGATGATGCAGCGAGAGCCCGTGCTCCTTGAGACTGCTCCAGTGAAACCGCGTGCCGTATCCGACGTTTCGGTCCCAGCCGTAGCACGGATGACGCGCGGCGAGGCGACGCATGAGGCAATCGCGTGTGACCTTGGCGATGATCGACGCGCAGGCAACGCTGTAACAGCGCGCGTCGCCATGGACGACCGCGCGATGGGGAATGCCGAGCGAGCGGACAGGCTTGCCGTCGACGACGACGTAGTGCGGTGTGACGCCGGTGGCGGCGAGCCGGGTCAGCGCGCGGCGCATCGCGAGCACCGTGGCGTGGTAGATATTCACACGCTCGATCTCGCGGACGGACGCGGCACCGAGGGCGAGACCGACTGCCTGGTCGCGAATGCGGTCCGCGAAGCGCTCGCGGTCGGCGCGCGTGAGCTGCTTTGAGTCGTTGACCCCGCGAATGGCGGCCTTGTCGGCGGGCATCACCGCGGCACAAGCGACAACGGGACCCGCGAGAGGGCCCCGTCCAACCTCGTCAACTCCCGCGAGCAACGGCCCGTACTCTTGCCGCAGTTCGCGCTCAATGGGGCTCCAGCGCCGCCCCATGCTGTCGGATTACTCCGCGGTCGTCGTCGTTGGCACCGCGACCTTGACCTTCTTCTCGCGGATGCGCGTGGCCTTACCGGTGAGATGGCGCAGATAGTAGAGCTTCGCGCGGCGGACACGACCGCGGCGAACGACCGTGATCTCCGCGATCATGGGGCTGTGCAGCGGGAAGATGCGCTCGACGCCGACCCCGTTCGAGATCTTGCGCACGGTGAACGTGGCGCTGATACCCGTGCCACGGCGCGCAATGCAGACACCCTCGAACGCTTGCAACCGCTCCTTATCGCCTTCACGTACGCGGACGTTGACGCGCAAAGTATCTCCGGCGCGAAATGCCGGGAGATCCTGCCGCAGCCATTCCTTTTGGGTTTCGCTAAATTCGTGCATAAGACCTCTAACTTAGCTATTCACGATCTGTTACGCCAGAGCGCATGCCCGTCAGACGAGCACTCTGGGCGGCGCGCCACTCGGCGATTCGTCGGTGGTCTCCCGAAAGCAGCACGTCGGGCACCTTGAAGCCGCGATACTCGGGCGGACGGGTGTAACTCGGGGCGCTGATGATTGGACCGGCGTAATGGGAGTCCGTTCGGGCGCTCTCGGGGTCGGACATCGCGCCCGGGAGCAGGCGTACGGTGGCGTCGATCACGACGAGCGCGGCTGGCTCGCCGCCGCTCAACACGAAATCGCCGAGCGAGCGTTCTTCGGTCGCGAGGTGGTCGGCGACGCGTTGGTCGACGTCCTTGTAGTGACCGCACAGCAGCGTCAGCTCGGAGCCGCTGGCGTAGCGGGCGGCGTCCGACTGCGTGAATGGTGAGCCACGCGCTGACAGCAGCACGATGGGTGGTTGGGAGTGGAGCGCATCCACCGCTTCGAAGAAAGGCTCGGGGCGCATCACCATCCCCGCGCCGCCGCCATAGGCATAGTCGTCGACGCTGCGGTGGCGATCGTGCGTGTAGTCGCGCAAATCGATGACGCGATACGCGACGCCGCCCGCGGCAGCGGCACGCGACGGGATGCTCAGGGCGAGCGGGGTCGTGAAGAATTCCGGGAAGATCGTCACGACGGTGATCGTGAGCATCAGTCGAGGAGTCCCGCTGGCGGGTCGATCACGATCGTCCCCTGGGCGATATCGACGGACGTGACGACCTCCGGGCGATAGGGCACCATCACGGTGCCGCGATCGGTGCGCACGTCCAGCATGAGGCCCTGTGGGACCTCGAACAGCGCCTCGACACGACCCACCGGTTCGCCGCCCACGAGTTGCACGCGGAGGCCGACGAGATCGTGATAGTAGATCTCGTCCTCGGCCAGCGGTTTGAGCTCGGACGTCGGCGCGAGCACATACCGGTCGCGCCACAGCTCGGCCTCAGTGCGTGACGTGATCTCCGTCAGGCGGAGAATCCATCCGCCCTTGAATGGCGTGGAGCGGCGGATGTGCAGCTCGCCGTGGGATTCCGTTAGCAGGCGGCGGCCGGTGGCAAACACAGTGGCGGGGTCGTCGGTCAGACTTTCGACGACGACCTCGCCACGGACTCCGTGTGCTTTGCGGACTCGCCCGACGATCACATGCTCGGGCTGGGGCGGCATTACCCCTCGGACAACGGCACGGCCGAGGCCTGCCGCGTTTTTCCGAGTCGGACTTCGTGGCGCGCCTTGAGTACGCCGGCGCGGCGGAGCAACGAACGCACGGTGTCGCTCGGCTGGGCGCCGACGTCCAGCCAGTGATTCGCGCGGGCGGCATCGACCTGCAGCGAATTTTCCTGGCGTGGGGCGTATTGGCCGATGATCTCGATGAAACGGCCATCGCGTGGGCTTTGGCTGTCGGCGATCACGATACGGTAGACCGGGGCGTTTTTCCGCCCGATCCGGCGGAGACGAATGCGAACCATGCTAGTGCTCCCTGTGTGCAACTATGAACCCGGGCTCCTCGCGACCAACGGCGGATCCGTGGCGCACCCGGTCGTACAGAACTACAAACTTAAAGCCGCTCGGCGCTTCGCGCCTTGCGGCCTTTGGGTGAGGGGCCGGAAGCGAACGAGGCGCCCCGACGACCACCCTGACGAGCCGCTCTGGCGAACTGCTCTGGCGAACTGCTCTGGCGAGCTGCTCCGACGAACTGCTCCGACGAACTGCCCCATCGTGTCGTTCGTCGGGCTACTGGCGGCTAGCAGTGGGCGCCCGGCGAGCGAAGCGAAGCCGTGGCACCCGGGGACATCTCCGGGCCGGAGGCCCGCAGCTCAAACAGTCGGGCGCCCAGCGCCAGCTCGGCAGCCCTTGCTAGTGCATGCCGAACATGCCGGGCGGAATGCGGCCGCCGCCCATTTGGCCGACTTTTTTCATCATTTTCTGCATATCCCGGAACTGCTCCAAGAGCCGGTTGACTTCGGTGATAGGGCGCCCTGCACCCTTTGCGACGCGAGCCCGGCGGGAGCCGTTCAAGATGGTGGGATTGCGACGCTCCTCGGCAGTCATGGAAAGGACGATGGCCTCGAGGTGCTTCATGCGCTTCGGGTCGACGTTCGCCTGGCGCAGCATCTTGGTGTTGACCCCTGGCAGCATCTTGAGGATGCCCTCCAAAGGCCCGAGCTTTTGGATCTGGCGCATGGCGGTCAGGAAGTCCTGGAGATCCATGCCTTCTTTCCGGACCTTCTTCTCCAGCTTCTTCGCCTCGGCCTCATCAAACGCTTCTTGCGCCTTCTCGACCAGGGTCAGCACGTCCCCCATCTGGAGGATGCGACTGGCCATACGCTCGGGATAAAAGTCCTCGAGCGCATCGGACTTTTCGCCGACGCCGATGTACTTGATCGGCTTCTTGACGACGCCGTAGATGGAGAGCGCGGCGCCACCGCGGGCGTCGCCGTCCATCTTGGTGAGCACGATGCCGGTGACACCGAGCGCGCCGTCGAATCCCTGGGCGATGCGGACCGCATCCTGACCGGTCATGCCGTCGGCGACGAGCAGAATCTCGTCCGGACGCACGGCGTCCTTCAGCTTTTTCAGCTCATCCATCATGTCAGCGTCGATCTGCAAGCGGCCAGCGGTATCGACGATGACGACTTTGTCGCGCGCCTTCTTGGCCTCCTCGATGCCGTGCTTGGCGATCTTCACGACGTCGCGCGTCGTCCGATCAGCGTGGACGGGAACATCGAGTTGTTTGCCCAACGTCTCCAACTGGTCGATCGCGGCGGGGCGGTACACGTCGGCGGCGACCAGACGGGTCGCGCGGCCCTCCGCCTTGAGCTTGCGCGCGAGCTTGGCGGCGGTCGTAGTTTTGCCGGAGCCTTGCAGGCCGACCATGAGGACGATGGTAGGCGGAACGGACGAAAGCCGGAGGCCCTCGCGCCGTTCGCCCAGCATAGTCGTCAGTTCTTCATGGACTATCTTGACGAGTTGCTGGGCCGGGGAGACCGTTTTGAGGGCCGTGACGCCGGTAGCCTTCTTCTCGACCCGCTCCAGAAACTCCCGAGTGAGCGCGAAGTTGACATCGGCCTCGAGCAGGACGCGCCGGACCTCGCGCATCCCATCTTTGATGTCGGCTTCGGTGAGGACGCCCTTGCCCCGGAGCTTGGCAAAAGTGGCCTCGAGTTTCTCGCTCAGCTCATCGAACATAGCCGTTAAACGTATTCGCCGTTAGGATTTGAGACAATGATGGCCAGAGCCCAGCGCAAAGAAGAGATCCTCAAGTCGGAGCTCCCGCCGACCTTGCCGTTGATGGCGCTCCGATCGACGATCGTCTACCCGCTGGGTACGATCGCCGTGCAGATGGGCGCCCCCGAAAATCTCGCGTTGCTGCGCGCGAACGAGGAGCCGGGACTGATCGTCGCGCTCGTGGTCGCCAGCGGCGAGCACGATGAGCCGATCGAGTCGAACCAGTTCATCGGGCGCGTCGGGGTCGCGGCGCGCGTGCACGAGCGCATCAACCTGCCCGGCGACACGGTGCAGATCACGCTCCAAGGGTTGCGCCGCATCGTCATCGAGGAGATCCGGCAGCTCGAGCCGTTCGTCGTCGCCGCCATCAAGCCCGCTCGGGAGATTCCCGCCGATCCGCGCGAGCTCGACGAGCTCGTCACGCGCATCGTCTCGGCCGCCGAGACGCTCGCTGACCTCGTCGATCGTATCCCCGACGAAGTGCCGGCGATCCTGAAGATGAACGTTTCGGATCCTGGGCGGTTCGCCGATCTCGCATCGACGAACATGAACTTTCGGATCTCGGATAAGGACGAGGTGCTGCAACGCCTCGATGTCGGGCAACGGTTGCGATTTATCCTGACTCGGTTGGAGCGAGAGGTCGCCCGGGCCCGCGTCATGGAGGACGTGAAGCGGCAGACCGAAATCAAAATCGAGCAACACCAGCGCGAGTTCTATCTCCGCCAGCAGCTGCGCGCCATTCAAGCGGAGCTCGGCGAAGCGGATCCGGCCGAGAAAGACACGGTCGATATGCTGCGCCGGATCGACGAAGCGCAGCTGCCGGAGAAGGTTGGACAGGAGGCGAGACGAGAGACCGAGCGGATGCGCATGCTCTCGCCCGCGTCGAGCGAATACCAGGTCATTCGCACGTACCTCGATTGGATTTTGGGGCTGCCGTGGCACAAGCGATCCGGCGACGAAGAGATCGCGCTGACCAAGGTGGAGACGGCGCTCGATGGGCGGCACTATGGGCTGAATGAAGCCAAAGAGCGCATCATCGAATATCTCGCCGTGCGAAAGCTGCGCGGTGGCGATCCGCACGGGCCGATTCTCTGCTTCGTTGGACCGCCGGGAACGGGGAAGACCTCGCTGGGTGAGGCGATTGCGGCTGCCATCGGGCGGGAGTTCTATCGCATATCGGTCGGCGGTGTCCGGGACGAGGCCGAGATACGAGGGCACCGACGGACGTACGTGGGGTCGATGCCTGGGCTGCTGCTCCAAGCGCTGAGACGGGTGCAAGTGCGCGATCCCGTCCTCATGATCGACGAGATCGACAAGATGACCAGTGGTGGGCCGTCCGGGGATCCGACGGCGGCCATGCTGGAAGTGCTGGACCCCGCGCAGAACAATGCGTTCGTCGATCACTATCTCAATCTGCCGTTCGATCTCTCGACGTGTCTCTTTATCTGCACGGCGAATAACCTGTTCGATATTCCGGCACCGCTCCGAGACCGCATGGAGGTCATTCGGATCGCGGGATATACCATCGAAGAGAAGGTCGAAATCGCGTGGCGGTATATGATGCCACGGCTCCTCGAGGAGCACGGCATTACGGCGCAAGACCTGCAGTTTACGGATGAAGTACTCGGATTTATTTCGAATCGATATTCGCGAGAGGCCGGGCTCCGGAATTTTGAGCGCAATCTCGCCGCCATCATGAGGCGGAGAGCGCGGAGAAAGGCCGAGGGCGAAGAAGGCGCGTGGATCATTGACGTCGCGAAGGTCGAGGAGATCCTCGGCGTGCCGAGATATGCGGCCGAGGAAGCGGAGAAGGAGCCGGAGATCGGGGCGGTCACGGGTCTGGCGTGGACCTCGACGGGGGGCGACCTCATGTCGATCGAGGCGCTGCGCATGCCTGGAACGGGCCGGCTGACGGTCACCGGGCAGCTCGGCGATGTCATGCGTGAATCTGTGGACGCCGCATACTCGTACGTGAGATCGAGGGCCGCTGCGCTCGGTGTCGAGGACAAAGAGTTCAAAGAGACGGATTTGCATATTCACTTCCCTGCCGGAGCGATTCCGAAAGACGGGCCGAGCGCGGGTCTCGCGGTCACACTGGCTATTGCCAGCGTGTTGAGCCGGCGGGCCGTCCGGCGCGATTTGGCTATGACTGGAGAAGTGACGTTGCGTGGAAAAGCCCTCGAGATCGGCGGGGTGAAGGAAAAGGTGCTCGCCGCATATCGCGCCGGGCTCCGCGAGGTCATTCTGCCGAAGGGGAACGAGAAGGATCTCCGAGACGTGCCACCGGAAGTGCGGAGCAACATGACCTTCACGTTCGTCTCCAGCATGGACGAGGTGCTGCGCCTCACGCTGCTCCCGGCCGCGAGCCCGGTGCTGGCTGACAAGCAAGCGCAGCGCCTGCCGGAGATCACAGCTGCCGATGGGACACGCGTGCAGGCGACGACGCCGGCCCTCTAGTGGCGCAGAATGCCTGGCTGCAGTTCGCGGTCCAGGTCGCGATCGGGACTATCGCGGGCGGGTTTTCGGACACCGTGGCGGTCTGGATGCTCTTCCGGCCGCGACGAAAGATCCTGGGCTTTCAGGGCGCGATCCCCAAGAATCAGGTGCGCCTGGCGAAAAGCGTCGGCAAGACCGTCGGCGAACGGTTGCTGACGCCGCACGATCTCCTCGAGGAGATCAAGCGGTCGGGATTGAAGGACGCACTCGATGAGCGGCTAACGGCGTTCCTTAACGATTTGCTCGAGACCGAGCGCGGGCCACTGCGCGACATGCTCTCGGAATCGTCCCGGCCGCACGTCGAAGCGACGCTGAGCGAGGCCGCGGACGCTATCGCCGACCGAATTGCCGGCCATGTGGCGAGTCCGGCGTTTGCCGACCAAGTGCGGCGTTTTATCGAGCGGGCGCGGGCCGAGTTGGACCAGCGGCCGGTCAGCCAGCTGTTGACCGACGAGCGGCGCGCCGAGCTCGCGGAGCGCACGGCGGTGTGGGCCGAGGAGTTTGCGGCGTCGCCCGATCTCGAGACGCTCGTGCGCGGGCAGCTGGCGCAGCATCTGGGGACGCTGCTCGCATCGGACGCACCGGTGATGGAACGCGTTCCCGCGGCGGTCGTCCGCACGGTCGAAGGGGCGGTCGCCGCGTATCTCCCGATGGCTGTGTCGGGCGTGGGCACCATGCTGCAGCATCCGGCCGCGCGGGAGCGCATCCGGACGGCGCTCCACGAGCTGTTCCAGCGGTTCGTGAATGATCTGCAGTTTTACGAGCGGGTCATCGCGCGGCTCATCGTCACCGAGCGGACGTTCGACAAGGTCATCGACTCGCTCGAGCGCGATGGGGTCGAACAGTTGGCGGCGTTGCTCGATGACCCGACGGTGCGGGATGAGATCGCGCGATCGGTCGAGGAGGCGATCACGCGGTTTCTGCACCAACCCGCTGCCGCAGTCGTCGGAGGCGCCGGGAGCGAGCGGGCCGCCGCGCTCGAACGGGCGGTGGGCGATTACCTGCTGCGGGTGTTACGCGCCGAAGGGACCCGGCGGTTTCTCGTGGACGGGGTGACGCGGCTCTTGGAGCGCGTGCAGGCTCGGACGTGGGGGGAGCTCCTCGGCCTCGTCGATGACGAAATGATCGCGGAGTGGGTTGTGCACGCCGCGGCCTCGCCGCGTGCGTCTGATATCATCCACGATGCGGCTCAGCAGGCCGTGAACAGGCTACTGGAGCGGCCGATCGGGAAGCTCGGACGATGGTTGCCCGCGGATGCGGCGGCGCGGTTTGCGGGGATCATGTCGCCGGCGATCTGGAATTGGATCGAGTCGCAGATTCCCGCCGTCGTCGAGCGGCTGCACGTCCAGGAAATGGTCGAGCGCAAAGTGCTCAACTTCGATCAGGATCGCCTCGAACAACTCATCCGTGGCGTCATTGATCGCGAGCTGCGGCTCATCGTGAGAACGGGCTACGTGCTCGGTGGGCTGATTGCCGTTGCCCTATTCGGGCTCACACACCTGTTCGGACTGGCTGGGCTTTAGAACGGCTTCAGCACTCGCGTCGGGACGCCGAGGAGATGCTGCTGCTTGATCAACTCACACTCGATGGCGACTTCTTCCATCCGGCCCGGGCGTTGCGCAATCTCGCGGATGAAAACCCCGGTCAACGTATACTGCAAGCGATCCGCCGTGATCACGACGGTGCGGAGTCGTTGCCCTTGCTTCATCGCCGCGCTCAGTCTCTCGGACGACTCGTCGATCGGCTTTCTCAGTGAGATCGGCTTGTTGATGCTTTTTCCCGCCGCGATGCCAGACTGTGGCTCTGGCGGGGTGTCGAAGCTGGCGAGCACGATGTCTTCCACGACTTCGCCATTGGCGAACGTGAACGTTGCGGCGATGTGGAGCGGCTTGAGCTGCGTCATTTCTCGGGGACCGCGGAGAGCGCCGTCGCGTCGACCAACGCGTGAGCGATCGGGCGCGGCGTATCGACATAGAGCGCGCCGGGATGACCGTGGATCTCGACCGGTGTGACGGTCACCGTTCTCGTGCCGCGCGTCCATGTACCGTGTGACTTGGCGGCACCAAACCGGGCGGTCGCTGTCTGGGACAGCAAATCGACGAACTGCGCGGCGTCCACGGGGTTATCCCAGATGGACACCCACACCATGGCGGTACCGCCTGGTACATCGAGCACCTGGTAGCGGTCGCCGGCCCAACCGGCCGCGCCGCGCACCGCGGAGTTTTGGTCGTTCAGCTGCTCGTTGAGATAGACGCGGGTTTGGAACTCGCCGAGCGTGTTCTCGTAGCGCACGGTGCCCGCGGAGGGCTTGGGCAATGTGACCCGCAATGGCGTCGCACGGGGCTGCCCGAAAAAGGCGGTCTCGCTCAGGACCTGCTGCGTCGACGTCGGGAGGTCCGCATAGGGCACCTTCTTGGGAAAGTGATCCTCGTACCGCTTGATGAACTCGAGGCCACTCAAGTACGGGAAGATCGTGACTTCCTGAATGATCGGCGGGGCTTTCGCGAACTCCGGCATGGTGGAGCGGTTGTCGCGAATCGTCTCGCGCATCTTGTCCCACATATCATCGAGCCGCGCGACGATGCCAGGGCCGCCGGTCATGACGAGCTGCTCGTAGACGGCCTGGCCCTCGAAGACCGCCTGGGCGGCCAGCAACCGGTCGTCATCACCCTCGGCGTTCTCGATCGAGTCGAGATTCACGTACTGGTCCTGCAGCGCGTGGACCAGCTCGTGCGGCACGACTTGATCGAGCATCTCGTCGGTCTCGCCCTCGATCACGTACAGCACCTTCGTCTTCGGGTCGTAGAATCCGGCGATCTGCTCGGTCAGCAGGTTCTCGGACTCCTTGCGGAGGTCGAGCGAGTCCGGGATCAGCCCGAGAAGCTTGAACGCGGCGGCCGTGCCCGCGAGCTCGCGGGCCTGGCGCGGGTCATCGAATTGCCGCTCCAGAAAGGCTCGCACCTGGTCCTTCGAGCGCACCTCGACTTTCGGTGGGCTTTTGAACGGGAGGCCCACGGCGCGCTCCACGTTTGGGACCGTGGCGGCAACTCGCGCGGTGAGATCGGAGTGTCCCGCGGTCTCATGTGCGTGCGCGGCGGCTCGCCAGGTCACGGCGGCGAGGGCCAGTACGACAACGGCGATCAAGACGCGCGCGATCATGCGGGCCACACGACACGTTGATTGGTCGCGACTGCTACGGCTCGAGCGATATCGACGCCTCGCACGACAATGCCATCTTCGGTAAGGCGCAGTCTCAGCTCGGCGTTGAGCTCGGCGGCGGGTCTCGGCGGTGCGCCTGCGGCGCGACCGGCTGACCGCGGCACTTCGGCCGATCGCGTCTCTCCGTCGGCACTCGATCCGCCAAACACGTATTCAAGCTCTGCGCCCAAACGATCCAGCAAGTCTAGACCTTCTCTATTTGGCGCGGGCGCGGGCTCGGAAGCGGGCGTCGCCCGCTTGCGTTCGATCATCGCGAGCGTCGCCGGCGAATACTCGGCGACGGCATGCGCGTGCGCGCAGGCCTCGTCGAGTGCATCGATGGCCCGGTCGGGCCGGGGTCTATCGATGATGTACTGATCCGTGAGCTGGACCGCCGCGAGCACGGCGTCGTCAGCGATCACGACGTTGTGGTGGCGTTCCAACCGGTCGACCCGCGCCCGGAGAATATCGAGCGTCTCCTCGGTATTCAGCTCGCGCACGTCGATCTTCTGGAACCGGCGTTCGAGCGCCGGATCCCCGCAGATCCAGCGCGTATACTCGGTGATCGTCGTCGCGCCGATGACGCGGAACGCTCCGCGCACGAGCGCGGGCTTGAGCATGTTGCCGGCATCCATCGCCGCGCCCATCGCCGTACCCTGGCCAATGAGATTGTGCAGCTCATCGACGAACAGAATCACGTCACCGGCCGCGGTCACGCCATCCACGATGGCATTGACGCGCTCCTCGTATTGGCCGCGGTACATCGTGCCGCCGAGGAGCGCCACGTGATCAAGCGCGAGCACGCGGACGCCGCGCAGCGAGACCGGGACGTCGCCGGCGGCGATCCGCTCGACCAAGCCTTCGACGATCGCGGTCTTGCCGACGCCGGCGGGACCCACCAGCGCCGCATTGTTCTTCTCGTATCGCAGCAGAATGTCGATCAGCCGCGACGTCTCGGCCGCACGGCAGCGGATCGGCTCCAGCCGTCCCGCGCGAGCGTCGGCCGTGAGGTCGCGCGTGAAGCGGTCAAGAATCGTATTGATCACCGGAGCCCGAGGCGTGACAGATACCACGCGATAGCGGCATCACCTTTAAGCAACGTGAAGAGCGCGGCCGGCGCAAGGAAAACGCCGAACGGCACGAGCGGCAATTCCGCGGCACCGCCGGCCCCGGCGCGACGCCGTCGCAGCCAGACGATCGGCGCCACGAACACGATGAAGACTAGCGCGCCGACGGCGGCGCCAACGAAAATCGTGAGCAGGGTGCGCGGTGGTCCCAACGCGGCGCCGACGACCGCCATGAGCGTGACATCGCCAAATCCCATCGCCTCTTTCCTCAATGCCACTTCCCCCAACCATCCAATAATGGAGATCGCGCCGGCGCCCACGCAGGCGCCGATCAGCGAATCGTAGGGGGACGCGAACATGCCCGGGTCGTCCATCATCGCGGCCGCGAGCGAGGTCGTGAACAGCCACAGGAGACCGAAGACCGTGAAGCCGTCGGGGATCAGGTAGTGCTTGAGGTCCGTCACCGCGATGCCGACGAGCACCGTCGTGAATACCGCGACGCGGAGTGCGAGGAACCAGTCGGACGAAAAAGCCGCGAAGGCCGCGACCCACAGGAGGGCGATCCCGAGCTCCACGGCCGGGTACTGGATCGAGATCGGCAGCCGGCATCCACGACACTTTCCGCGCAGCGCGAGCCAGCTCACGATCGGCACGTTCTCGTACCACGTGATCGAGCGCTCGCAGCGAGGGCAGCGGGAGCGCGGGCGGACGACGGACAGGTTGAGCGGCCAGCGCGATATGCACACGTTCAAGAACGAGCCGACCGCGGCGCCGGTCAGGAAGACGAACGTCAGCAGCAGTGCGGGAGGGATCATCGCAAAGAGTACAAGAGAATTCCCGTGGCTACGGCGACATTGAGGGAATCGACTCTCTCAATGGGAATGGAAATCAAACGCTCGCTTCGCTCGCGTACACCATCGCTTACCCCCGCACCCTCATTTCCGACGGCGAGGGCAAGGCGATCCGGGGCGGTCGATACAGGGGTGCCGCCAGCGTCGGCGGACCAGAGTCGCACATCGTGGCGCGTGAGATATGCTTCCAGCTCCTCCCAGGCAACCGCGAGCGCGTGGTGCGTGAACAGGGCTCCCATTGCGCTACGGACGACCTTCGCGTTCCAGAGGTCAACGGTTCCGGGAAGCGCGACCGTGGCGTCTACGCCGAGTGCGGCCGCGGTGCGCACGATTGTCCCGACGTTCCCCGGATCTTGGATGCCGTCGAGCACCAAAATGCGCGCGAGCGTCGTGTCATCGAGCGACCGCTCCGGGATATCGGCGACGGCGAGAACGCCCTGCGGCGAATCCGTCTCGGCCGCGCTGGCGAACTCGCGCTCGTCGACTTCGGCCACCTCAACGCCACGCTCGACCAGCGCGGCGCGCAACGCGGGTCCCTTTGGCGCCCGCTCCAGCGACGGGGACACAAGCGCGCCCCTGATCCGGATCGGCGACAGGAGGAGCTCTTCGACCGTTCGCACGCCTTCGGCTACGAACCGGCCGGATCGCTCGCGCGCCTTTCGGCGGCGCATGTCGCGCGCTAAGCTTAGTATTTTCAATGCGTTATGCAATCACTAGTTCTGACTATCGCCGGATCGGATTCTAGCGCGGGGGCGGGCATTCAGGCAGACCTCGCGACGTTCGCCCGGTTCGGGGTGCGCGGGGCGACGGCCATTACCGCTATTACGGCGCAGAACGACGGAGGTGTCATCGCCTGGTCGGCGGTTGATCCCATACTCGTTCGGGCGCAGATCGACGCCATCGATCGCGTGGACGCGGTGAAGAGCGGCATGCTGGCGAATGCGGCGATCGTCGCGACGGTGGCGGAGGCCATCGCCGAGCGGCGGCTGCGGCCGTATGTGCTCGATCCCGTGACCGTGGCGGGGACGGGGCATGCGTTGGCCCACGGCGACCTCACCCCCCTCATCCTCAAATGCCTCGTGCCGCTGGCGGATCTCGTGACGCCGAATCTCGGCGAGGCCGCGGCCCTTCTCGGCTCCCCCGTGCGGGACGCCGACTCGATGGCGCGCGAGCTCGTTGCGCGAGGGGCGCGGGCTGTCCTCGTCAAAGGGGGGCATCGCGATGGCGACGACGTGGTCGATGTCCTCTGCGACGAGAATGGCGTCCGGCAGTTTCGGAGAACGCGTGTCCGGGTGAAGACGCACGGCACCGGGTGTCGGCTCTCGGCGGGCATCGCGGCGAACCTGGCGCTCGGCAAGTCGCTCGACACGGCGGTCGAAGTGGCCGGCGACTTCGTACACGAGCTCATATCCGGGCTACGAAACGGCGAATGACACGCTCGAACTGTGGCGCCACGCGGGACGTTACCGCCAGCACCTCGGCGTGACTCAGCGGTTCGGCGCTCGTGCCCGTGGCGTGGTTCGTGATGCAGCTGATGGCGGCTACGCGGAGGCCCAGCGACGCGGCGACTATCGCTTCCGGGACCGTCGACATTCCGACGGCGTCGGCGCCGAGTACGGCGAGCATACGGATCTCGGCGGCTGTTTCGTACGAAGGGCCCAGCATCGCGGCGTACACTCCTTCGGCGAGATGTACGCGGGCCGCTGACGCGGCACCGCGCATTGCTTCGGCCAAGCCGACGTCGTATCTCGGCGCACTTTGGGTTTCCGGCACACTTCGGGTTTCCGGCGATAACGGGGATCGGCTGGTCAGATCCAGGTGATCGGACAGGAGCATGAGGGTACCGGGACCGAGATCTGACCGAATACCTCCGGCGGCGTTGGAGAGAACGAGG
Source organism: Gemmatimonadaceae bacterium (assembly GCA_035486035.1). Taxonomy (GTDB): domain Bacteria; phylum Gemmatimonadota; class Gemmatimonadetes; order Gemmatimonadales; family Gemmatimonadaceae; genus DASRDS01. The sequence continues at coordinate 3,194 of DATHNL010000118.1, read as the reverse complement.
ACGCGGACGCCGAGGGCGGCGAGAATGCGAATGGGAATGCCGACCGCCTCGGGGTCGACGCCTTCGTAGAGATGCAGCCGGCCCGCGACCGCGACGATTTCGCGGTCGCAGAGCATGCCGTACACGAATGCGCCCGCATGACCGGGCGTTGCGGGTACCGGGAGGCCGGGCAACTCGGAGAATGCAACGCGCTTGGCGTGTTCAATGTGCGAGACGAGGCCGCCGAGTCCGGAGCCGAGGACAATGCCGATCGATGGGGCGGTCGCGTCGCAGCAGGAGCGAATTGCCGCGGCGGCGCGCGTGATGGCGTGCGGCTCCGCCGCACGTCGATGCAGCGCAAGCGCTGCTCGACTGGTCGGTTGGACAGAGCTCGGCTTCGCCGAGCTCATAGTGCGGCAATCTCGGCGCGCATACGCGCGACGAGCGCCTGTCGCTCAGCCCACGGGAGGAAGGCAGACTCGAACCCGTTGAGCGCGATCGTGCACAGCTCGTCGGACGTGAGGCCGACCTCGGCCGCCGCGTGCTCATACTCGTCGGTCAGGGTCGTGTCGCTCATCAGGCGATTGTCCGTGTTCAGCACGACGCTCAGCCCCAGGTCGACGTAGCGCCGCAGCGGATGTTCGGCGTACGTGCTGGCCACGCGAGTCTGGACATTGCTCGTGAGACAGATCTCGAGCGGGATGCGGCGGTCGTTCACGAACTCCGTCAGCGACGGATCCTCGATCAGTCGAGTGGCGTGGCCTATCCGGTGCGCGCCGCAGCGATGGACGGCTTGGCGTACGGAGAGCGGGCCGTCGCCCTCGCCAGCATGACAGGTGCACGCCAAGTCACGTTCTCGCGCATAGAGGAACGCCGCGGCGTGATCGGCCGCAGGGTACCCGGCCTCGGCGCCCGCGAGATCGAACGCGACGACGCCGTTGCCGCGAAATGCCGATGCGAGCTCGGCGATCTCCATCGAGATCGACGGCGGCATGTGGCGGAGCGCGATAATGATCGCTCGCGCGATGACACCGTGGACTTGTTCGCCGCGCGCGAGCCCGCGGGTCATCGCCTCGACGACTTCGACGAGCGAGAGGCCGGCGCGCGTGTTGAGGATCGGGGCGTTGCGGACTTCGATGTAGCGCACGCCATCGCGGGCCGCATCCTCGACCAGCTCATACGCGGCGCGCTCGAGCGATGAGGCGTGTTGGAGGACTGCGACAGTCGTCGCGAAACGGGCGAGGTATTCCTCGAGACTGTGTGCATCTGCTACACGCATGTGGCGGCGAACGCCTTCGGCGTCGCCCGCTGGGAGTGCGATGCCGTACTCCCTGCACAGATCGAGCAACGTTGAGGGGCGTAAAGAGCCGTCGAGATGACAGTGGAGCTCGGCTTTTGGCAGTCGGCGCAGCCAATCCCGTGTGACCACGTTAGCGCGGCCGGGCGGGAATGAGCCGAAAGATCGACCCCATCACCGCTGGGGTCTTGGGATCGGTGGGCAGACCCCGGCTGTCAGTTATGACCAGTTCCTGTCGCTCGACCGCATCAGCCGCTGATGAATCAGCCGCGCGAACGGCGTCCAGCGCCGTTCCACCAGGCGGCACTATAACGGCGGCCCCGTTGACGTACGCGCGGAGTGACACCATCACAAAACCTAGCGCCGCAGTTGACGGTCGAGCCAGCGCGGGCAAGCTTTCGTCCGGTACACGATTGTGACTGCCCTGCAACTGTCGCTTCGGTCCCCAGAACGACAAGCTCCTCGATGTGTTACGGGCGCTTCGCCACAGGTCACCGAACGGTTCGGAGAGTATGATCGCGCCGCCTAGCAGCGAACGAGTCCTGGTCGTCGATGACGAGCCGGATATCGTGGCACTGGTCGCCTACCACTTGGCGAAATCTGGATATCGTGTTTCCACGGCGGCCAACGGGTACGATGCGTTGGGACTCGCCCGCCAAGAGCGTCCGGCGCTCGTGGTGTTGGATCTCATGCTGCCCGGGCTCTCCGGCTTCGACGTGATGGAGCAGCTCCGCGGTGACGATGGCACTCGCGAAGTCGCGATTCTGATGCTCACTGCTCGCAAGGATGAGCCGGATCGTATTCGCGGACTGTCGCTCGGCGCGGATGACTACCTCACGAAGCCGTTCAGCCCACAGGAGCTCGTGCTGCGCGTCGGCGCGATCCTGCGACGGGTTGGCGCGGCTGGCGGCGGGACGAACGATGTCCTCGCCATCGGACCGATTCACATCGACCGCGCGGCGCATCGCGTGAGCGTCGAAGGCACCGACATCGACCTGACGCCGACGGAGTTCAAGCTCCTGTTGACGTTGGCGGAACGTCGCGGTCGTGTGCAGGCGCGGGGTCATCTGCTCGAGACCGTGTGGGACGCCGCCCCGGACATCCAAACGCGCACCGTCGACATGCACATCCAACGCCTGCGCACCAAGCTCGGCGCCGCCGGCGATCTCATCGAGACTGTTCGCGGCTTTGGGTACCGGCTCAAGGCGGGGCACACGCGCACGGCCTAGAGCTCGGCGAATGCCGAGCGCAGTATCATCGAAATTGGCACGAGTAGGGTGCGTCGTTCAGCACCCTGCGAGAGCCCTTTAACGGCTACCTTTGCGGCTCACACAACGCCTGCTGCTCGGATCGCTGATCATCGTCAGCGTCCTTGTGGCGTGCGTTGTGGGTGTCATCGAGTATCGCCTCAACGCCCGTATCGCTGACGCGACGACCCAGGCCCTCGTTCGCGAAGCGCGGGACGACGTCTACATCATCGGGTTCTTTGCGCTCGCCATTGCCGCGGCCATCGCGTTTCTCTTCGCGCGGGCGGTGACGAGGCCCGTTATCGAATTGCGCGACGTGGCACGGGCGCTTGCCGCCGGTGATCTCACACGGCGTCCCGCGCTCGGGGCGCCTGGCGAGGTCGGCGATCTGGCCATCGCGCTGCACCGGTTGGCCGAGCAGCTCTCGGGGCGGCTGACGGCACTCGAGGAGGAGGAGTCCCTGCTGAGCGCCCTTCTCGACTCGCTCAACGAGGGCGTGATCGCCGTCGACGCCCGACAACGGGTCGTGCGCATCAACGCCATCGGCCGGCGCCTCTTGCGGGTGCGCGATGACACACCGTTCACGCTCGATCGCCTGCCGCGCGAACGCGTGCTTCGGGAGGCCCTCGGTGCGGCGCTGGCGGGGACCGTGACGGAGTCGATCGAGACGT
>DATHNL010000117.1:0-14497 GCA_035486035.1 Gemmatimonadaceae bacterium | reverse complement strand
ATCGCGTCGTCGACGACGAACCCGACGGCCAACGTCAGCGCCATCAGCGACAGGTTGTCGAGGCTGAAATTCAGCAAGTACATCACCGAGAACGTGCCGACGATGGCCATCGGGAGCGCCAGGCTCGGGATGACCGTGGCCACGAGACTCCGCAAGAACAGGAAGATCACCAGCACGACGAGCATCAGCGCGAGCAGCAGCGAAAACTTCACGTCGTGCACCGCGCCCTGGATCGACACTGATCGGTCGTAGTCCAGATTCACCTTGACCGATCGCGGGAGTCCCACCTCGATCTCGGCCATCTTGGCTTTGACGGCGTTGATCACGTCGACCGTGTTCGTGCCCGGCTGTCGCCGGATGGAGAGGAAAATCGTCCGCTCCATATCGTGGCCATTGTAGAACCAGGCGGCCGCCTTGTTGTTCTGCACATCGTCGAGGACGGTCGCCACGTCGCCGAGTCGAACCGGTGCGCCATCCTTGTACGTCACGATGAGCCGCCGGAACTGGGCGGCGTTGTAGAGCTGGCCCGTGGCGTAGAGGGTGGTGGTTTGGCTGGGGCCGTACAGGACGCCCGTCGGGATAAAGACGTTTTCGTTCGAGATCGCCTTGGCGACGGTGTTGGGACTGATATTGCGGGCGGCGAGCTTTGCCGGGTCGAGTTGGACGCGGACCGCGTACTTCTGCGACCCATAGACGATGACCTGGGACACGCCACCGACCATCGAGATGGTCTGCGCGATCGTCGTCTCGCCGTACTCGTCGAGCGTCTGGAGCGGGAGCACCGCCGATGTCAGCGAGTAAAACAGGATCGACTGTCCGGCCGGATTCTGCTTGTAGTACGCCGGCGGGATGATGTTCGGCGGCAGGTTCGGCAGCGCGGCCGAGATGGCCGAGTTTACGTCCTGGGCCGCGGCGTTGATGTTGCGGTCGAGCGAGAACTGGACCGTGATCCCGGTCGTGCCCAGCGCGCTCGTCGACGTGATGTTGTCAATGCCGGCGATCCCCGAGAATTGCTTCTCGAGCGGTGTGGCAACGGTGGCCGCCATGGTCTCGGGGCTTGCACCCGGCAGAGACGCGCGGACGAAAATCGTCGGGAAGTCCACCGGCGGCAGGTCGCTCACGGGCAACTGCCGGTAGGCGATCACCCCAAAGATCACGATCCCGATCATGATCAGGGTGGTCATGACCGGGCGCTTGATGAACAGCGCGGTCATTCCCGCCGCGCGGGATGTATGCGCTACTTCGTCGGTCACAATAAGAGCTTACGCGCCGGATCGTGGTTTCGTTTACGACGTGATCCGTTGACGCCGCCTGAAGGCAACAAACGCGACGCAGGCCGTCCAGGTCGGCGCGGCGTCGAGGCCCGGGACCAGCTCGAGCGCGAATGTCGGCAGCAGCGCCCAGTGGAATCCGAGTAATCGGTTGACCAGCAGGGCTGCTACTACATCTATCGCCGCGTCGAGTGCCTCCAGCGGTATCTCGCCGCCGATGGTGGCGAGGCCGACGGAGAAGAACGAGAGATTGACGGGAAGTTGAAGAATGTCGGCCAGAATGCCGACGGCGAACGCGAGTTTGACCTGCCGAGGTGTCACGGTCCGCATGCCGCAATTTACCGCGCGCGGTCGATAAACGAGCGTGTTGCCTGGAGGACCGCATCCGATTTGTCGGGGGCCACCATGCGAGCGAGCAGGAGACCGCCGAGCATGGTCGCGACAATGGCCGTCGCGTTCTCCTCAGTGGCTTCGCCTTCCGGCAAGAGCTGCCGCAGCCACTCGATCCGCTGGGCCACGCGCTCGGCGACGCCCTCTCGTATTTGATCGCTGCCCCGAACGAGCTCGGAGCCGAGGGCGGCAAGTGGGCAGCCAAGCTCAGGATGGGAGGCGTGTCCGGCGCTCAAGTAGGTGTCGATGACGGCCTCCATGCGCCGATCGTCGGGCACTCGATTGTTGGACAGGTGCTCGATCGTTTCGCGGCTCGCGCGGCCGAGTGCGGCGCCTATGAGCTCGTCTTTCGACTTGAAGTGCGCATAGAACCCGCCGTGAGTAAGCCCGGCCGCGGCCATGATCTCGGCGATGCTCACTCCGTCTAGCCCCTTCGCGCGGAGCGCAGAGGCGGCCGACTCGACGATACGGTCGCGGGTCTCTTGTTTGTGGTCATCGGGCCAGGGCACGGGAACTCCTTCGATAGAATATGATAACTATCATATAGTATAACCACCATGGAGATTCTATGCTCGATGCGATTGACACCATCCTCGTTCTCAGCTCTGCCGCCGTCATCCTCGTTGCCATGACGAGACGCCTCCTCGTCGCGGGCATCGCGGGCGCCTGGTTCGGCCTCGCCGTCGTCGCCTCGGCCTCGGGCGCGTTCGATGGCGGCCGCCGGACCGGCCCGCTCGCACTCCTCTTCTTCTTCGGCCTCCCGATCCTCGTCGCGGCACTCGCGTGGCAACGGCCCACGGTTCGAGCGGCGTGGCTCGCGATTCCGATGCCTTTACTCATCGGGCTCAATGTGATTCGCTCGATCGGTTTCATGTTTCTCTTGCTCGCGGCCGCCGGCCGGCTCTCTGGTCCGTTCCCGTATAGCGCGGGTTGGGGCGACATTATTACCGGCGTGTTCGCACTACCCGTCGCGTTGGCCGTGGCGCGCGGAACGGCGTCACGATCGCTGGTCACTGCGTGGAACGCGTTCGGGCTGCTCGACCTCATTGCCGCGGTCTCACTTGGTGTTCTGTCGGGGCCTGGTTCCGTTGCGCAACTGCTGCACGTCGGCGTGGGCAGCACTGCAATAACGCATCTGCCCTATTCGCTCATCCCGACCGCGCTCGTGCCATTCTTCATCGTGACACACGCGGTCATCTTCGCCCAGCTCCGTGCGTGGGCGCCGCGGCGCGTAGCAACCGTCGCCATACCCGCGTAGGACCCGGGGCTTGCGGGGCACGAGCCCGGTGGTTTTCTTTGACCTAAACGGTTTATGCCAAAGCCAAAGAACCGACCACCGGAGCTCGTGCAGGGCACGCTCGACATGCTCGTGCTCAAAGCGCTCACGCGTGAGAGCCTGCACGGCTACGCGGTCGCCGAGTGGATTCGCGCGACATCACGCGACGTGCTCCGGGTGCAGGAAGGCGCGCTGTATCCCGCGCTGCATCGGCTCGAGCTCGCGGGGATGCTCACGTCGGAGTGGGCGGTGAGCGACAAGGGACGCCGCGCCAAGTACTACTCACTTACCGCCGCGGGCCGGAAGCACCTTGCCGCCGAGGCGCAGTCGTGGCACCAGCTGTCCGGGGCCATCGCGCTCGTGATGCGGACCGCGTGATGGGAACTGCGTGATGCAGCTCGAGCCGATCCAGCTGATCCGTCGACTCCGTGCGCTCTTCCATCGACGGCGCCTCGATGAGGATCTCGACGACGAGCTCGCGTTCCACCTCGACATGCGCGCCGGCCAAATCGAACAAACCGGTGTGTCACACGCCGAGGCCGCGCAAGCGGCCCGGCGACAATTCGGCAACGTCGCGGGGATTCGAGAGCATATGAGAGACCTCTGGAGCTTTCCGTCCGCCGAGTCACTCTGGCGCGACATCCGCTACGGCGCACGAGTGCTCGCGCGCGCGCCGACATTTACCGTTGTGGCCGTACTGACGATCGCCCTCGGCGTCGGCGCGAATACGGCGGTATTCAGCGTCGCCGATGCCGTTCTGCTGCGGCCGCTGCCGTTCACACACGCCGACCGTCTCGTACGCTTGTACTCGATCGTCGGCGGCAGCCCGATCGGCCCGTCGATTGGCGACGCGCACGACTTCGCGACCGAGTCGCACACGCTCCAGTCGCTCGTGGTCTATGATGTCTGGCGCAAGAACGTCAGCGGGAACGCACCGGGCGAGCGGCCAGAGCAACTGCGCGTCGGTCTCGTGCCCGGCGAGTTCTTCACGGCCCTCGGCGTCGCACCCCGCATGGGCCGCGTCTTCACCCCGCAGGAAGTGCGCCCGGGGAACGACAAGGTCGTCGTGCTCACCGAGCGCTATTGGCGATCGCATTTCGGCGCCTCACCGTCGGTCCTCGGCCAGACCGTTCGCATCAATGACGAGCCGTACACGGTGATCGGGGTCATGCCCGACGTCATCCCCGACTGGCTCGACGGCGCGGAGTTCGGGCCCACCCTGATGTGGACACCGTATGTGCTGGCGCCAGAAGATTTCGATGCCATGCACCACAGTGACCGCGGGAATGGCACGATCGGCGTGTTGAGACCCGGCATGACAGCGGCCATGGCGACCGCGGAGATGCAACGCATCGCTGGCGAGTTGGCCGAGCGATATCCCGTGAACCGTGGGGTCTCGGCGCGCGTCGTACCGCTGGCCGACACGCGCGCGGGCAGCCTACGTCCCACCCTGGTGCTCTTGCTCGCGTCGGTGGCGATGATCTTGGGTCTCGCGTGCACGAACGTGGCCGGCCTCGTCATGGCGCGGCACACGGCTCGGCACCATGAGATCGTCATTCGCGCGTCGCTGGGCGCCGGGCGATGGAGTCTCGTGCGGCAGCTCGCGGCCGAGTATCTCATGTTGGCGCTGCTTGGCGGGGCGGTGGGGCTCGTAGCGGCGTGGCTAGGTGGCATCGCCGTGGTCAGGCTGCATCCCGCGAATCTGCCGCAACTCGCCGAGGTCCGCATCGATGCCCGAGTGCTGTTGTACACGCTAGCCCTATCGGTGGGCACCGGCGTCATCTTCGGCATCATCCCGGCATTGCCCGCGACTCGTGGAAACCTCGGCACCGCGATCCGAGAGGGTGGGCGCTCAGGTACGGGGGGCAAACGACGTCAGACCGAGCAACAGGCGCTCGTGGTCGCGCAGATCGCGTGCTGCGTGATCCTCGTGCTCTGGACAAGCCTTCTCGTGAAGAGCCTGCTGCGACTCGAGCATCAAGACAGCGGATTTCGGGCCGAGCGGTTGTTGACGGCGCACGTGACGTTGCCGCCGCTGCGATATCCGGATCGCCCCGACCCGGGTCCGATCGAGCGGTTCAACCAGCAGTTCGCCGAGCGCCTGCGGGCGATCCCCGGTGTGCGAGACGCGACGGTGACGACGTTCTTCCCGCCCGTCAATCAGTATTCCCGATCATTTACGCTGGACGGTCAGGCTGCGTCACGCCTCGACGACATGCCTCGGGCCAGCTTCGGCGTGGTCGACGACCAGTATCGCACCACGCTCGGCATACCGATGATCGAGGGACGCGATTTCGCCGGATCGGATATCGCGACGAACCCGCCGGTCATCCTGATCAACCAAGCGCTCGCCAGAAAGTACTTCGCGGATCGCGATCCGATCGGCCAGCGTCTCGTCCTGCGTCAGCTTTCGCAGGGGCGCCCGGACACGATATCGACAACCGCTGCGATCATCGGCGTCATCGGCAACACGAAGAATCACGGGTTGGCGGTCGAGCCCGAGCCGGAGATCATTGGCCTGGCCCGCCAGATGCCCGACATGAACGCCGGGTTCAAATACATCGTCGTACGCACAACGTCCGACCCATCGCTCGCCATCGAATCCGTTCGTGATGCGCTACGGTCGATCGACCCGGAGCTGCCGTTGTCCCAGGTGGCCACGATCGACGCGGTGATGGCGGAGCAGACGACGGATCGGAGACTCAGCACGATGTTGCTCGGCCTGTTCACCGCCGGCGGCGTCCTGCTCGCAATCATCGGCATCTACGGCGTCATCTCATACTTCGTCGCCCAGCGCACGAAGGAGATCGGCCTCCGCGTCACCCTTGGCGCCAAGCGCGCGGACATCCTGTGGCTCGTGCTTGGCACGGGGCTTCGCCTCGCCGTGACCGGCATCGCGATCGGTCTCGTGGGTGGGTTCGCGCTGGAACGCGTGCTGTCGCGGTTCCTCTTCCTGGTGACGGCGACCGACCCGACGATCGTGATTGGCGTTCCGATTGTGATCGCCGGCATCGCGATCCTCGCGTGCTATCTTCCGGCGAGACGCGCCACGAACCTCGACCCGGTGCTCGCGCTGCGCGAGTCCTAACGCCAACGCGTCACGGAAGCAACGGATCGGCGCGGCGAGCCGACCCGGGTACGTCGAGTGGATGAGCCACACCGTGAACATCGGTCGGAAATCCTCGACATCGACGACGCGCACCTCGTCCGCGAACGCGCTTCGCTCGAGCATTCGTGGAAGCACCATCCCGACGCCGTGTCCTCGCGCGATAAGCGAGAGCTGGAGCTCGGCGCCTCCGACGACGACGCCGGGCACGAGTGCGCGGCCCGTCGCCGCGAATGCGTCGCGCAGGACACGACGGAACGAGCAGCCGTCGTGATCGAGCACCCACGGAAGCTGCGCCAAATCCTCGAGGCGCACGTTGTCAGGGAGCGGCAGATCCTTACTGGCGACGATGGCCGCCGGATCGGTTGCGAGGGCCTCACACGCGCGCCCCGCGAGGGGCTGGCGTCCGTCGAGCGTTACCACCGCCGCCGCGTCGAGCGTGCCACCGCGCACCGCTTGGATCAGCGCCTCGGACCATCCGGTCAACGCTCTCAAGTGCAACTGCGGGTAGGTCGCTCGCACGCGATCGACCGGCTCGGCGAGCGCGAGATCGCCGAGCGCGGTGGTGACGCCGACGCGGAGATCGCCCTGAGGCTCGCCGTCGGGCTCGAGGGCAAGAGTCATGTCGCGCACGGCTTGCAAGACGCGGCGTGCCTGATCGTAGGCGGCCCGGCCAGCGCTGGTGAGCCGCGGCGGCTTCGAGCGGCGGTCGAGCAGCGGAGTGCCGAGCGACTGCTCGAGCGACTGCACCCGCCGCGTCACGCCTGGCTGCGTGAGGTGCAGTCGGAGCGACGCGCCGCCGATTGAGCCGGTCTCGACGACCGCGATGAATGCTTCGAGATCAGGTATGTTCATGCGCGCAAAGCATGATGATCGTGACAATAATTGATTTGTAGTATAATGCTGCGACCGGTAGCCTTCGTCCATGAGGTCCAAAGTCATCCTCGTGACGATGGCGACCGTGACCGCGCTCGTCACGCTCGATGCGACGATCGTCGCGGTGGCATTGCCGTCGATTGCCCGTGGGCTCCACGCCTCGTTCGCCGACGTCGAGTGGGTTATCGGCAGCTACGTGCTGGCCTTCGCGTCGCTGATGACGCCCTTCGGCGCGCTTGGCGACCATCGGGGCCGAAAGGGCGCGGTGCTCGCTGGCGTCTCGCTCTTCGCTGTCGCGTCGCTCCTCTGCGGCGTGGCGCAGAATGCATCGCTCCTCATCGGCGCGCGCGTGCTCCAAGGCATCGGTGCGGCGTTCTTGCCGCCCGCGGCGCTCGGCATCATCGGGCACACGTTCCATGGCGAGGAACGGAACCGCGCGTTCGGCGTCTGGGGCTCGGTCATCGGCCTCGCCGTCGTCGCCGGCCCGGTGATCGGTGGCCTCGTCACGTCGCTCATGGGCTGGCGTTGGACGTTCTTGATCAACCTGCCGCTCTGTGTCGCGTTGTGCGTCGCGATCGTGCGATGGGTGCCCGACTCGCGCAACCCGCACGCCCGGCGCTACGACATCGGAGGGAGCGTCACATTTTGTGGCGCGCTCTTCTTTCTCACCTGGGCGCTGATCGACCCGCACGATATGGCCGCGCGCATCGCCGGATCACTCGTCATGCTCATCGCGTTCGTCGCGATCGAGCGCCGACAGCGCGAGCCAATGCTCGACCTGGCCCTGTTCCGCCGGTCGGACTTCCTCGGCGCGGTCGCCGCGATGGCCGGATACTCGGCGAGCGCCCAAGTGCTCGTCTATTTCTTTCCGCTCTTTCTCCAGAATAGCATCGGATACTCGCCGGTCACGTCTGGCGTCGCCATGCTGCCATACGCCATTCCACTCTTCCTCATGCCGCGCGTGGCCGCGCGACTGACCATCCAGCGCGGGAATCGCATGGTCCTGGCGTCGGGGCTGGCGATCGTGGCTGTCGGTGATCTCCTCATGGCGCTCGCCGCTCCGCGACTCAGCTATCCGCTATTCGCGGGAGCGATGTTCGTCTCGGGCATCGGTGCTGGTCTCCTGAACGGGGAGACCGCGCAGACCCTTCAGGCCACGATCCCCACGGCGCAGGGCGGAATGGCCGGTGGACTGAGCGCGACGGTTCGCTTCGCCTCGATCCTCTTGGCCGTAGCGATTCTCGGGGTCTTCTACTCGCACAAGGGCATTCCGTGGGTGATGGCGGCGGCCAGCCTCGTTGCCATTGTGTCCGCGACGTTCGCTTGGCGCCTGCTTCCGATATGTTGACCCGCCCGTAGATTTGGCCCGCTATGAGCGGAGACTTCGCCGGGCGGGTCGCAATTATCACGGGAGCTGCGCGCGGGCTCGGGAGAGCCGTCGCCGTGCGCCTCATCGAGCGCGGTGCTCGCGTGTCGGTCAATGTGCGCGACGCCGAGCGTGCCGAGGCGGTGGCGAGAGACCTGGGCCCACAGGCGCTTGCGGTACCGGGTGATATCGCGGCACCCGGTATACCTGACGCCATCGCTCGTCAGACGCTGGATCGCTTCGGCCGGATCGATATTCTCGTCAATAACGCTGCGTTGGCCACGTCCACGCGTTTCGGTGACCTGTCCGCTGACGAATGGCGGCTCGCGCTCGAAGTCAACGTGACGGCGCCGTTTCTGCTCACGAAGGCCGTCTTACCCGCCATGAAGGCGCAGCAGTACGGTCGCATCGTGAACATTTCGTCGACCGCGGGAAAGACGGTGAGTACACTCGGGGGAGCGCACTACACCACGTCGAAGGCAGCACTCCAAGGCCTCACCAGAGCGGCGGCGAAGGAGCTCGGGGCATTTGGCATCACCGTGAACGCCGTGTGTCCCGGGATGATCGACACGGAGCTGACACACGAGTACGCGTCGGACGACCTGTTGCAACGTCTCGCGGCGAGTTACCCGGTGCCCCGGCTCGGGACCTCGCGAGAAGTGGCGGATCTGGTATGTTTCGCGGCTTCCGAGGCCGCGGGGTACATCACGGGTGCCTCGCTCGACATCAACGGCGGCGATCTGATGCTATGAAAGTGTTGATCGCGCTCATCGCGGCGCTCATCATCGGGGCCGCGATCGCCGCCTCGGGCAATCCGACACTCCTCGGATTCGCCGACGCGCTCGTGCCGATCGGTACCCTCTGGATCAATGCGATCCGCATGACGGTGATTCCACTCGTGATCGCGCTCTTGATCACCGGCGTGGCATCGACGTCGGACGTGAAGGCCATTGGTCGCATCGGCAGCCGAACACTGGTCGTGTTTATCTCGCTGTCCGCTGGCGTGGCCATCGTCTCGGGGATCGTGGCTCCCCTCGTCTTCAAACTCCTCCCGCCCAATCTGGGGAGTCACCCGTCGTTGCCGCCCGGCGCGGCGGAGGCCGCCGAGCAGCTCGGCGCGGCCGGCGCCACGCCGACGTTCGGCGCGTGGGTCGTCTCGCTCATCCCGCCAAATCCGATCGCCGCAGCGGCGAACGGCGCGATCGTGCCGCTCATCATCTTCACGTTGTTGCTCGGACTGGCGATCGCCCACAGTCCACCCGTTGCGCGCGATCGGCTCGTCGAGTTTTTCGCGGCATTCCGCGACGCGATGCTGACGCTCGTGCGATGGGTGATCGCGGCCGCTCCGATCGGCGTGTTCGCGCTGCTGCTGCCGCTGGCCGCGAAGAGTGGCGCCGCGCTGGTCGGCGGCGTTGGGTTCTACATTGTGGTCTACTCCCTCGGGCAGATTCTGGCGACGCTCGTGCTGTATCCCGTGGTGGCCATGTTTGCTCGCGTGCCGATGCGGCAGTTCGCGCGAGCCGCGTTGCCCGGGCAGCTCATCGCGTTCAGCTCGAGCTCGTCCATCGCCGCGCTACCCGCGCTCGTCGAGGGCGCCGAGCGCGATCTCGATCTCCCGGATCGGGTCGCGGGGTTCGTGGTGCCGCTCGCGGTCTCCATGTATAAGATCGCGGCGCCGCTCTCGTGGACCATCGGCGCATTGTTCATCGCCTGGTTCTATGGTATCACGCTGCATGTGCGAGAGCTGGCGCTGATCGCGGTGGCGGGCGTGTTCCTCACGTTCGCCGCACCGGGCGTCCCACGCGGCGCGTTTCTCATGCTCACGCCGCTCTTCTTGGCGGTCGGCCTGCCGGCCGAAGGGATCGGGATATTGATCGCGGTCGATACGATCCCCGACTTGTTTTCGACGGTGTTCAACACAACCGGCAATCTCGCGGCTACCGCTCTGGTAGGAGCTAAAGACCCAGGTCGCTAAGGCCAGGGTGGTTGTCCGGCCGACGGCCTAACGGCCAGTGGTATTTCCGGTCGCCCTCCTGAATTGGGAGATCATTGATCGACGCCAGCCGCCGTTGCATGAGACCGTGCTCGTCGAACTCCCAGTTCTCATTGCCGTACGACCGGAACCAATGCCCGGAGTCGTCGTGCCATTCGTACGCGAATCGAACGGCGATGCGATTGCCTTCGAAAGCCCAGAGCTCCTTGATCAGCCGATAGTCCAGCTCCTTGGCCCACTTGCGCGTCAAGAACGCGACGATGTCGGCACGACCATTCAAGAACTCGGCGCGATTTCGCCAGCGCGAGTCGGGGGTGTAGGCGAGCGACACCTTTTCGGGGTCGCGTGAGTTCCACCCATCTTCGGCCATGCGGACCTTTTGGGTGGCCGTCTCACGGGTGAACGGCGGCACGGGTGGCCGCGCTGTTATGGCAGTCATGATCAGTCCGTCTACCAGATATGAGAAAGCAACGACCGATGCTCGCCGTTCTCGCAATATGCGCATTCGGATGGGGCGTGTACATGCTGCTGGCGGCGTGGTCCTTTAGCCGAACGGCCCATCGCGTGCAGGGGCTGATCGTGGATCGCGACAATGCGAATTTCACGGTGCAGTATATGGTCAACGGGCAGATGCTCCAGTTGACCGAGGCGCTGCCGAGCACAAAGGGGATGTCGGGCATGACGAGACAGCAGCTGCGCCCCGGTAACAGCGTCCCGGTGCTCTACGACCCAGCTCTGCCGACGCGAGCAAAATGGGACAGCAATCGCGTATGGGCACTGCCGGCGGCGATCATGGCCGTCGCTATGATCGCTTTCGGCGTCGCAATGTTCCCAAACTTGATGGCGCGTCCCCTACGCTGACATGTAGGACGCTATAAATTAGTCCGACATGGGCCGGCTCGCGATCTACATGCAGATGCTCTTCCGTTACAAGCCGCAGCGATACTGGAACGACATCCTCTCGGAGTCGTTCGACCTGCGTGGCGTCGGGCACTTCGGACGGAGCGAGGCCGAGAATGCGGCGATGTACGCGGAGAAGCGCGCGATCATCGAGCGCGAGCTGGCGCGCTACCACGTCGCGCTCGGCCCCGACACCCGCGTGCTCGAGATCGGGAGCGGCGTCGGATACTGGACGGAGTTCTTGCGGTCGAAGGGCGTGCGTCACTACACGGGCAACGACATCGCCCAGGTATCGATCGAGACGCTCGGCGCGCGCTATCCGGATTTCACGTTCGTGCTGGGCGACGCCGGCCAGATAGCGTTGCCGGCGGCGTCGTTCGATCTCGGCTGGATGATCGACGTGACGCAGCACATCACCGATGACGCCGCGTTCGATCGCGCGATCACGAACGTTTGGCAGGCGCTCCGGTCCGGCGCGACCTTCGTGGTCACATTCTGGGATCCGGGCACGAATAAGTACCTGGCGAACAAGCTGCGCTTGAACCGCATCGAGAAGCCGCGCGGTCTGGCTGCCTATCGCGCCGTATTCGGCGCCGGCGCGCAAATCTCCGACCCGGCGCCATTCAACGACAAGCACCTAGTCGTCGTTCGCAAACCCTAATGGATATCCGCGTCCAGGCGCTGAACTCATCGGATTGGATGGAACTGCGGGATGCGCGTCCGGCCGATGAAGTCTCGCTCTACCGCGCGCTCTTTCGCGTCCAGGTCGACGGCCAGGTGCACAACCGTCCGTTCTGGTTCGACCGCTCGGACCTCGACGAGTTCGCGCACGACCTCGCGTGGCTCGACAAGGCGGTCGGCGGCCGCGCGACCCTGAACCATGCGGGCCGTCCCGAGTACCTGACGGTCGTGATCGAAGCCTCAGGCACGGCCTACGTCACCGGCGAGCTCTTCGACTTCGACGACCCCGACCAACACGTGCGCTTTCGCCTCCAACAGAGCCGCGCATCGCTCCGCACGCTCTTACGCGACGTGCGGACGCTGCTCGATATGCGCGTGCCGCCGGGCTGATTCGCTTAGACGGAGGGCGAGGGACTCGAACCCCCAAGTCGCTTTCGCGACGCCAGTTTTCAAGACTGGTGCAATAGCCATTCTGCCAGCCCTCCTGGCAACGTCACAAGCTATTGACACTGCGAAGCTCGGACAAGCGCCGGTCGGCCGTCGTGACTATGCTTGGTTGATGCAATCATGGCGGGGGTGGGGCTGGATGATGTCGATGTTGCTTCCATGCATTTCCACCCACGCAGCGGCGCAGATGTCCTCCGCGGATAGAGGGGCGATCACGCAGTGTCTCAACGCATCACACACGAGGAACCATTGCGTCGGCGTCGTTGCCGACGCGTGCATAAACGCGACTTCCGGAGATTCTCAGGCTGAAGACGCAAAGGCCTGTGCCGTTCGCGAGCGCGGCGTGTGGGCCGAACGTCTTCAGGCTTCGCTCACCATCGTGAATGGTCGCTTCCCCGCTTTGCGGCTCGCGATGGCGGATGCGCAAGCGAAGTGGCTGAACTCGATGGAAGGGTTGTGTCCACAATTCGATGACATCGACCCGGGCATGTACGAAGGTGGGGGTGAGTACTGTCGTCTCCAAGAGGTCGGCCGGCGCGCATTGATCATCGAGTGCATGCGCTCGTCTCGCGACACGAGTGGCTCTGCCGAGACTTGCATCGACAGCCTGGCCGGTCATTGCGAACTGGCGAAAGGCGAAGACGAAAAGGTATGCGCCGCGCGTGAGCTCGCGGACTCGAACCGGCGTCTTCAGGCCGCGGTCGGGAAGACTCGCGACCTCAGCGGACTGCAATCGTACTGGTTGGCATCGCGAGAAACACTGCGCCCTCTGTTTGCCGTGATCGATCCGGGGACCGATCATGTTGGGAGCAATCGCTGCCGCCAACTGGAGACCAGTGGACGTGCTCATGTGCTCGAGAGGCTGGCCGAAGCGGCTGAGGAGCACTGATGCGGGTCTCGTCCGTGATCCTCGCCCCAGGAGCCTGCATCGTCGCGCGACTCATCGTGGCCTCGATTTCACGGATTCTTCACGTCCACCGGCCGGCTCTTCGCGCGGGCTTAATGTGCGTCATGCGATGTTGTATCGCATGACTTTCGATACAATCTTCACGCGCTGCGGCGAACTGCTCGGCCGCTTCCTCCGCGGGCGTCAGCAGGATATTCCAGTGCCGCCTCGGATGCCGGTGACGAGTGACCCGGATCTACACCCATTCGAGTTAGAGTCCCGTGACGAGATACAGCTCCGACAGAAACCGGGCATAGCCGTACACGTACGAGCGGCCATTGGCGCTGAACAAAATATGTGAGATGGGACCAAGGCCGGTCATATCGGCCGGGCTCACCGCGCGGAACGGTTCGCGTTGCCCCGTGAGCACGTTGACACGGTACACCATGACCGGTGCTTGTTTCGCCAGATACGCGTAGATAAAGCGTGGGTCAGCGGTCCACTCGATCGTCTCACCGGGCAAGAGACCGGGGATCGCGCGTGGCGCACTGCCGTCGAGTGGGTAGATCGAGCCTGCGCCCGCGATGGATTTGCCGTCGGGCGATGGCTCGCACGATGACACGCCGTCCGGCGTCACGGGCCGCGGTACGCCAGCGTCGATGCTTTGAATGAAGCAGCGGATCGCGTGCCCAGGCTGAGTGGCGGGGAAGACGATCTGCTTGCCATCGGGAAGCCAGTGGGCGCCGTGCCAATATTGTTGGACGTCGCCGCGCGGGAGTCGCTTGGCGGCACCGGCGCCAGTGGGCAGCACCATGAGTTGCGTCGAGGCGACGACCGTGGTCGCCCATTTTCCGTCGGGCGAAAGGTCGCCAGCCAGCCCGTCTCCAAGCGGAATCGGGGACGCGGCGCGCAGGTCGCGCACGCCGACAATGTAGTTCGGTCCACTTTGCTCGCTCTGTTCGCTGAACAAGACGGTGTTGCCGTCGGCGGAGAGACCGACGGGGAGCGACCAGTCGAGCCACGAGACGTCGCGCTCGCTCGTCGCGCCAGGTGCCAAGGCGAGCATTCCCGCGCGCGGGTCGTCGCGGGTGAGCAAAACGCGACCGTCGGCCGCAATGTCTTGGACCGTCACGCCACCCGGCGCGCGGTAAATCAAACGCTGGCGGCCGGCGAGATCGACGGCGTACAGGCGGCGCTGGAGGCCCGACTCCGTGGCGGAGAACCAGACCTCGGATCCGTCGCGGGACCACGCTAAGCCCCCCTCACTCGCCCACGCGGACGTCAAAACCGTCCGATGGCCCGAGA
>DATHNL010000116.1:0-6485 GCA_035486035.1 Gemmatimonadaceae bacterium | reverse complement strand
ATGAGCGCATCGACGAGCGGCTGAACGCCCTGGGCGCCCGTATCGAACGCGTGGTCCACACGCGATATTTGACACCTACCCGATGACAGCCACCGCGGTCACGACACTCGAGCCCATCGACGTTTTCACCTCTTTCGGGGTGCGGGCGTATGTGACGACTCGCGCGTTCGGATCGCTCAGCACGCAAGGCGACGAGTCCGTTCAGGACGTGATCGGCCGCTGGGACGCGCTTCGGCTCGGCGTGCTCCGCGCGCCGCGATTCGCGACGGGGCGACAGGTGCACGGCACGCGCGTGGTCATGCACGATGGGTCGTGGAGCGGGTGGCTCAGGGTAGATGATGCCGACGGGCACTATGCGCCCGATCGCGGCACCGGTCTCGCCGTGACCGTCGCTGATTGCGTACCTATCCTCATCGCGCATCCGTCCGGGGCTGTGGCCGCGCTTCACGCGGGATGGCGCGGGACCGCCGCCGGAATTCTGCGGCGGGCGCTGACGGTGATGGCCGAGGATGGGCTTGCGGTGAGCGAGCTGCGCGTGCATCTCGGGCCCGCTATCTGTGGGCCGTGCTACGAAGTGAGCCCGGAGGTCTACGCGCAACTGACGGGCAAGATCGTCGAGAGACCGACGACGGTGGATTTGCGGGCGTTGCTCGCGGGGCAGGCTTCTGCTGCCGGCGTGCGGGCCGTGACGCTCAGCGACGATTGCTCGCGGTGCGACGACGACCGATTTTTCTCGCACCGCGGCGGCGACGCCGGGCGACAGGCGGCGGCGATTATAGCCGATTAGGCGCTGGATGGGTTGACCCCTGTTAGGGGGACGTTATGTTTCTATGTCTGGCAATGTGGGGGAGGTTCCCCACATTTTTTTATTCATATCGGTTGTGAAATCAGAACTGGAAATCGTTGTCGAGGGCGCACTTGACGGGTTGGGGTTCGACCTGGTCGACTTGCGCCGGCAGGGTAGCCGAGCTCGTCCCGCGGTCGAGATTCGAATCGACCGGAGGGATGGGCAGCGGGTGACGGTCGAAGACTGCGCGCGAGTCTCGCGCGTGATCGAGCCGTTGGTTGGTGAGCAAACTGAGCTGCAGGTGTCGTCCCCCGGGGCGGACCGGCCGCTCAAGACGGAGCAGGACTGGCGACGGTTCGTCGGGCGGCGGGCGCTGATAAAGAGCGTCGCCTTGGGCGGACGCAAAGAGGTCGAGATCGTTGGTGTCGAGGGAGCGGGTGATGACTTCGTGGTCAAAGTGCGTGAGGGAGCAAGCGAGTACCAGCTAACGCTACCAGCGATAGTTGAGGCACGGTTGACGTTCAATTGGGACAGGGGTGTGACGGATGGTCGGCTCCGCTGAAATTCTGACGGCAATTCGCGAGTTATCGAACTCGAAGAGCTTGGGTCGTGGTGAGCTCCACGAGCTGCTCAAGGACGGCATTATGGCCGCCCTCGCGAAGAAACATGGCCCGAACGTCCAGGCCGAGGTCGTGATCGATGACGACCGCGGCACGCTCGGCATCACGCTGCTCAAGAACGTCGTCGATAGCGTCGAGGACTCGAGCAAAGAGGTCTCACTCGACGACGCGCGGTTCGAGGACCCGGAGTTTCAGGTCGGCGATGTCATGGAGATTCCCGTGGACTTCGCGGAGTTCGGCCGCACGGCCGTGCAGGCCGCGAAGCAGCGGATCATCCAGCGCGTGCGCGAGGGCGAGCGGTCGAAGATTCGCGACGAGTTCACCGGGCGGGTTGGCGAGCTGCTCTCGGGCGAGATCCAGCAGATCGAGCGTGGCAAGCTCGTGGTCATGCTGAACAAGTTCCGCGAGGCGGAAGCGATTATCCCGTACCGGGAGCAAAACCACCGCGAACACTTTCACCAGGGCGAGCCGATTCGCGCGGTCTTGAAGCGCGTCGAAGAGACTCCCAAAGGCCCCCGTCTCATTCTTTCTCGTGCGGATGCGTTGTTCGTCAAGGCTCTGTTCAAGCTCGAAGTCCCCGAGATTCAACAAAACATCGTCGATATTCGCGCGTCGGCTCGCGAGGTTGGAAGTCGGACGAAGATTGCGGTTTTCTCGCGCGATGACTCTATCGATCCCGTTGGTGCCTGTGTGGGATTGAAAGGCTCACGTGTGCAGGCCGTGGTCAATGAGTTGGGTGGAGAGAGGATCGATATTGTGCCTTGGTCTTCGGACCCTGAGCGCTTCGCCAAGCTGGCGTTGGCGCCGGCACGAGTGGCCCGAGTGTTCAGCGATCCGTCGACCAAGACGATTCAAGCGGTGGTCGATGAAGATCAGCTTTCGTTGGCGATCGGTCGCAATGGTCAGAACGTGCGACTGGCGTCGGAGCTGACCGAGTGGAAGATCGACCTGTACTCCAGTCGTGAGTGGCTGGAGCGGGCCGGTGAGGCGCCGCTCTTTGCGCCGTTGCCGGAAGAGCGGGTCGAGGATGCTGGCGATGTGAAGCTGACGGAGATTGAGGGCCTGGAGCCGGCGACGGTCGCCGTGCTCGAGGAAGCTGGATATCGGACGTTGAACGACGTGATCGACCTCGAGCGGGAAGATCTCCTGCGTCTGCCGGGCATCGCGCCGGCGGAGGCGGATCGTATCATGTCGATCATCGATGAGCTGACGAGTGACGAAGGTGGAGGGGCGGCTGCCTGAGGTCGTCGCACGGCCAGAGGTGGTGCAGAAGCTCATGGGCCTGATCGGTCTCGGGCTTCGCGGGCGACTCGCGGTCAGCGGCGTCCAGGCAGTGCGGGAGGCGGCGCTTCGCGGGCGGTTGCGGTTGGCGATCGTCGCGCCGGATGCGTCGAGGCATAGCCTCGCGAAAGTGGTTCCGCTGCTCGATGCGCGGCGCGTACGGCGAGTGAGCGGTCCGGGCGTTGCACAGCTCGGGGCAGCGGCAGTAGGGATAGTGGACCACCAGCTGGCGAAGGGGATCGAGGCGCTGGTGGAATCGAAGGGAGGGGTGGAGTGAGCAAGCTTCGTGTACACGATATGGCGGGCGAATTCGGCATCTCGCCGGACGAGGTGATGAATTTGCTGCGCGCGATGGACGTGCCCGTGCGCAACGAGGCGAGCGCGCTGACGGACGATCAGGTCTCGCGCGTGCGTGCCCGCTGGGAGCGCGAGAAGCGCGCGCGTGCCGAGAAGCCGGCTCCCGCTACCTCCCGGCGCCGGCGTGGCTCGGCGACCAGCGCTGCTGCTGCTGTCGACGCGCCTGCTCCGGCGGCTGCCGGCAACGGATCGGCTGCTGCCGCGGGTGCCACTGGCGTTCGTCGCCGTCGCGCGGCCGACGTCCAAGCCGCGAATGCCGAAGCGGCTGAGCTCGAGGAGTTGCCTGAGGAAATCGAGGTCGAGGAACTACCGCCCCCTCGCGCCGATCCACGTCCCGAGCCTCGTGTCGAGCCGGTGAGCACAGCGCCCTCGGTGACTGCGCCCCCGGCTACGCCGACGGTGCCGCCGCGTCCGAGTACGCCCCAGGAGCGGCCCGTGAGCGCGCAACCTACCGCGCCGCATCGGCCGAGTGCTCCGCCGCATCGGCCGAGTGCGCCGGCGGACCAGTCAGGTGCACCGATGACGGCCGCGCCATCCGGCGGCGCGTCAGCAGGTGGCGCGCCGACGAGCACGCCGACGTCGCCCGCCGATCCCAATCGCCCGCGTCCGGTTGTGCCGGGTGCGCCGCGGCCATTCGTGCCTGGTGCGCCGCGTCAGTCGCGGCCCGCGGGTGGGAGCGGTGGCTACAACGCGCCGCGTCCCGTGGCATCGGCGGCTCCGGGCGGAGCGCCAAATGCGGGAGGCGGGGCGCCGCCCGCGCGTCGGGATGACCGTGGGGGCGGCGGCGACAAGCGGCCGAGCTCCGGCGGCGGCGCGCCGCCGATGGGCGGTCAGATGGGTGGCGGCGCGGGCCGCCGCAAGAAGGGCAAGCGCGGCATGGTCGACCAGGAAGCCGTGACGGCGAATATCAACCGCACGATGAGCACGATGCGCGGGCCGGTCGGCCGGTCGCCGGGTGCACGCCGGCGCTTCGACGAGGGCGTGTCGCGCGAAGAGCTCGAGGCAGCGCGCGCGGCTGAGGCGGAGCGCGAGCGCAAGACCGTGCGCGTGAATGAATTTATCACGGTCAGCGAGCTCGGTGAGACCTTGAAGGTTCCGGCGACGCAGATCGTCGCGTTCGCGCTCAAGAACCTCGGTCTCATGAAGACGATCAATCAGCGACTGGACTTCGACGAGATCGAGCTCATCGCCGGCGAGTACGGCTTCCGCGCGGTGAAGGAGGCCGAGTACGCGGCCGAGGCGGCCGTGGCGGAGATCGAGGAGGATCAGACGGCGCTCGTGTGGCGGCCGCCGGTCGTGACGATCATGGGTCACGTCGACCATGGGAAGACGTCGCTGCTCGACTATATCAGAAAGGCGAACGTCGTCGCGGGTGAGGCCGGTGGGATCACGCAGCACATCGGCGCGTATCACGTGTCGCTCCCGGACGGGAAATCGATCACGTTCCTCGACACGCCGGGTCACGAGGCGTTCACGGCCATGCGCGCGCGTGGCGCGCAGGTGACCGACATCGTGGTGCTCGTCGTCGCCGCGGACGATCAGGTCATGCCGCAGACGAGGGAGGCGATCTCGCACGCGAAGAACGCGGGCGTAAAGTTGATCGTCGCGATCAACAAGATCGATCTGCCGTCGGCGAATGTCATGAAAGTCAAGCAGGACCTGTTGGCCGAAGGCGTCGTGCTCGAAGAGTTCGGCGGCGACACGCTCGCGACGCCGATCTCGGCCAAGAAGGGCACGAATGTCGACAAGTTGCTGGAGCAGATTCTGCTGCAGGCTGAGGTCCTGGACCTGAAGGCCAATCCGGGGCGTCGGGCGACAGGGGCGGTCATCGAAGCCCAGCTCGACCCGGGCAAGGGGCCGGTTGCGACCGTGCTCGTGGAGAACGGCACGCTCAAGGTCGGCGATGATTTCATCGTCGGCATGTACGCCGGGCGTGTGCGCGCGCTGCTCGACGAGCGCAACAAGCCGGTGAAATCGGCGGGGCCGGCGATTCCGGTACAGGTGCTGGGCATCGAGAAGGTGCCGAGCGCGGGCGACGTGTTGGTGGTCGTCGAAGATGCGACCGACGCGCGCGAGACGGCACAGAAGCGCGAGCGGCTCGATCGCGAGGCGCGGAATCGGCGGAGCTCGGCGAGAACTGGGGTTACGCTCGAAGACATCATGGCGCAGACCGCGGCTGGTGAGCGGCGGACGCTGCGGATCGTGATCAAGGCGGATCAAGGCGGGCCGGCCGAAGCATTGGCCGACGCGTTGGGGCAGCTCTCGACGGCGGAAGTCGAAGTGCAGGTCATCCACCGTGGCGTCGGCGCCATCAGCGAGAGCGACGTACTCCTCGCCAAGGCCTCGGGCGCCATCATTGTCGGGTTCCATGTGCGGCCCGACAACAATGCGCGGACGTCGGCCGAGCGCGAAGGCGTCGAGATCAAGCTCTATCGCATCATCTATGAGGCGGTGGCCGAGATTCGGTCGGCGCTCGAAGGGATGCTGCGGCCGGAGGAGCGCGAGGTCATCGATGGCGACGCCGAAGTGCGCGAGATCTTCAAGGTTGCGAAGATCGGCGTCATTGCCGGGTGCTCGGTGCGCTCGGGTGTCATCAATCGCGAAGGTCGCGTGCGGGTCATCCGGAATGGGACCGAGGTCTACATGGGCCGCATCGGGTCGTTGCGGCGCTTCAAGGACGACGTGCGGGAAGTCCGGGCCGGGTTCGAGTGCGGTATCGGCATCGAGAACTTCAACGACCTCAAGGTCGGTGACGTGATCGAGGGCTTCCGGACGGAGGAGCGGGCGAGAACCCTCGCACCAGCGACATGAGCGCGGCGCGCCGGCCCGACCGGGTCGGAGAGGCGATCCGGGAGGAAGTGGCCACGTTTCTGGCGGAGGATGTCAAGGATCCTCGCGTCCGCGGGCTCGTCACCGTGACGGGCGCTGAGATCACGCGGGATCTGCGGCATGCGAAGGTGTTCGTCACCGTCATGGGGAGCGAGGCCGAGCAGATTTCGACGTTCCAGGGACTGGAGAGCGCCGCGCACCATCTGCGCTCGCGCGTCGCGAAGGCGTGGCGGTTGCGCGTGGCGCCGGAGATCGAGTTTCGGCCTGATCGGAGCGTGGCGTATGCGGCGCGGATCGACGCGCTGCTCGAGGGCCTGAAGCACCATGGGGGCCCGACTGGCTGACGGCGTGCTGCTCGTCGACAAGCCCGCTGGCCTCACGTCGCACGACATCGTCGCGATCGTCCGACGGCTCGGCGGACAGCGTCGCGTAGGGCATGCCGGCACGCTCGATCCGTTCGCCACTGGGCTCTTGGTCCTTCTGCTCGGGCGGGCGACGCGATTGCTGCCGTATCTCGCCGGCGAGCCCAAGGTCTACGACGCCGTTGTGGCGTTCGGGCACGAGACCGACACGGACGACGCGACTGGCGCTGTTACTCACGCCGCTCCGCT
>DATHNL010000115.1:0-55054 GCA_035486035.1 Gemmatimonadaceae bacterium | reverse complement strand
CCCGGAAGGATGGACACCGAGCCCTCGAGGGCCGCGCAGGGGTCGAGCAGCGGCCCGCAGGACTCGGCCAACGATGCGCGCTCGAGGCCAGCGGGAGCCGCGAGCGTCCCGTTGCGCCCGATGAACTCGCGCCGGTCGCCGGTATAGCTCATCACCGGCAAGCTCAACGCGGTGAACGCGACTTTCTTGCCGAAGTCCTGGTCATACCCGTTCTGCGCGAACATCGCCTCGGTCTCGCGATCGAACGACGTCCGCACCTGGTGCTGCGTATGCTCGCGCATGACGCCGAGGCACCAGTCGGCGTAGTGCGCGATCGTCACGCGGCGGGGAGTGGCGGTATCGTTGGTAATCGACAGCTTGGCGATCTTGACGACGTCGTGCTTAGGGATGCCGAGGACGAGATGCGTGGTTAATCCGGCATGGCTGTGCCGGAACTCCGTGCGGCCGGGCGCGTGGTTGATGAGATAGGGCGTCTGATGCCGGATAGGATCGGGCGTCGGCGTCCAGACTTCTCCAGTCTCGTCGTCGCGGATGTACAGGATATCCGTGGGCTCGTCGCTGACCGGATCGTTCATCCACGGCGTCAAGCGGAAGAAGAAACTATTCTCGGCCCAGACGTACCCACCGCCGTTCTCCGAGATCAAGAACCCGCCGTTCTCGTTGGCGATCACGTTCGTCCACGGCGCCGGTGTCGTGGCGCCGTCGGCGAGCCGGATCTGATACGACCCATCGGCCGCGAGGCCACCGAGTCCGTTGTCGAACGCCACGGGCGGGGCGGCTCTCAACAGCGCGTCGCCGCGCGCGCCATCGCCCGACCGCGCCGCCGCGGCCGCGAGCACGCCGGCGCTCACAATGCCGCCGCCCGATTGCGTCGTCGGCTCGAACGCCGGTGGATACTCTGGCTCGGTCTCCGGGAGCTCCAGGATCTCGGCCAGCCGCAAGCCATCGCAGGGCACGTGCACGCGCGCGGTCGCGCGCAACACGGCGAGATCGTCCGGCGGAATCAGATCGCGGCGGCGGAGCATCACGCCACCGGGCTTGTCGATCAGCGCCGCTTCGGTCGATGCGAGCACCGTCGCCTGGAGCTCGTCCTGCAAATCCTGCTGATACGACGGCGGGTTCGTGTTGAGAATGACGAGGTCGACCATCATGCCCTTGCCACGCCAGTACTGGTGCGCCTGCAAGAGCTCCTTGACGGTCGCGACGCCGGCCGCTTGGTCGACCGTGGCCAGCAGAATGGGCCAGTCTCCGGATATGCCATGCGCCCACAAGGCATCGATGCCGCGCTTGAGTTGCACCACCTCTTTCGCGGGCGCACGGACCGCGCGATCGGAGAAGAAGAGATAGCCGGCCAGCTCTTGATAGAGCGCCGCGTCGGCCGGCGTGATCGAGAGCTCGCGGAGCTCGACTTGCGCGTGCATCCACGACAGATCGAGCGCGCGCTGGGCGCTGTATGGGTCGTGATAGCGGTCGGCGAGCTCCAGCGCACGATCCCGCGTCGGCGCGACAAGGGTCGTGAACGCCACGCGCGCGGACTGGCCGGCACCGACGCGGATCAACACGCGCATCGCGAAAATGGGGTCGAGCACGGCGCCGGTCGTGCCCGAGAGGGCGCCCGCCTCGGCCATCGCTTGCGGGTTGCGTACCGTCCGATTGCGGCCTGTAAACTGCGCGCGGTCCGTCTCGCACGAGATGCGGCCGACGATCTCGGGGCCGGTCGCGACGACGTGCCCGCACCACAGGGTACGCTCGTCGGCCGACCGCGGGCGCCGCGTGGCGAGGATCGCGCCGTGAGGTGCCACGAACTCGGTCTCGACGAACAGGTTCTGGAACGCGGGGTGGGTGCGATCGGCGTCCGGGGGACAGAGCGAGATCTCGCCGTACGTCGTGAGCTCGATATCCTTGGCCGTCGTCCCGTTGTTCGTCACCGTGACCCGGCGCACCTCGGCCGCATCGTCCGGCACGACGGTCACTTCGAGCCGCGTGTCGATATCGCCATCGCGCCGCGAGAACGTGGCGCGGTCTGACGCGAACGTCGACCGGTACCAGTCGGGCGTGGAATCGTCGCCCATCGGCTGATACGCCGCGGGCCACACGCGGCCGGTCGATGTGTCGTGCAGGTAGCACCACTGGCCGTAGCGATCGAGCGTGCCGTCGTTGCGCCAGCGCGTGACCTGGACGTTCTCGAACCGGGAGTAGCCGCTGCCGGCGTTCGAGATCATCAAGGTGTACGGTGCATGGCCGAGCAGCGTGACGCGCGGTTCGGGCGTGTTCGGCGTGTCGAGCGTCCGGGCCGAGGGCTTCTCCGACCCACGCCGCCTCGGTTGCTCATCGCCCTCATCGGTCTGCGCTTCACTCAGCACGAACCGTCTCGGAATCCGCTCGAACAGCACCAGCTCGGCCGACTTCACCAGCGGGTCAGCGTGGAAGCGCTGAGGCCAGATGTCCGAGTGAATGGCATTGTTGAGCGACACCAGGCTCATGCCGATATGGTGCGCCATGTACGTGCCGACCAGCGCGTGGTTCGAGCCTACCGCCGGCCTGGTATAGTCGACCGCATCGCGGAACCCGAATAGACCGAGGGCGCCCTCTTTCTCCAGCGTCCCCAGGTTTTTCATCGCGGCGTGCGGCTCGATCATGAGCGCCAGCAGGGTCGCGTAGGGAGCGACCACGAGGTCCTTACTGAGGCCTCGCTTGAGGGCCAGGTCAGGGACGCCGAATGCGCGATACTGGTATGTCTGGTGACGGTCGCGAGCGTTATAGGCGGATTCCGAGACGCCCCATGGGACGCTTCGTTCGGCGCCATACGCGATCTGGCGTCGAACCG
Organism: Gemmatimonadaceae bacterium; assembly: GCA_035486035.1. Classification (GTDB taxonomy): domain Bacteria; phylum Gemmatimonadota; class Gemmatimonadetes; order Gemmatimonadales; family Gemmatimonadaceae; genus DASRDS01. The sequence goes on along the minus strand of DATHNL010000115.1, from coordinate 52,227 downwards.
CGCCAGTGTACGTTTGGTCGAGCAGCGTGAACGGGAACGACTCCATGATGAGCGCCGGCATCAGATACTCGAACATGCTGCCGCTCCACGAGATCAGCGCCGTATCGCCAGCCGCCGACGTGAGCCCGCGTCCGAGCTTGAACCAGTGCTCGGCCTGCACATCGCCCTTGGCGATCGCGACATAACTCGCCAGGCGCGCTTCGGACGCGAGCAGATCGTAGAGCGACGGATCGAGCGCGCCCGCGCTGACTTGGTACCCGATCGAGAAGAGCTTCCGGCGCGCGTCGTACAGGAACCGGAAGTCCATCTCCATCGCGTACTCGTGCGCGCGTGCCGCCAACGCCTCGAGACGTTTAACCTGCTCGGTCGCGTGGGATGACGTCGCGGCCGCTTGGCGGAGTGATTTTGCGCCGTCACCGATGGCCGCTACGTCGGCGGCCCAGCGTTCGAGATGTTGCCGGCTCCACACGATCCAATCACGCCCCGGCACGAGATCGACGTTCGCCAACTCTTCCGTGCGCTCGACGACGACCCGCTCGGCCGCCCGTAGGCGATCGGCGAGGGTTTGCAGGGTCTTGGCCGTGAGTGCTTCGGTGTTATTCGCGCCCGTCAGGGTAGGCAGCGACTGCAGCACGGCGCGTACGCGCTCGCCGGCTTCGAGCACGGCCTGCCATTGTTTCGGGCTGGAGACGTCGCCCGACGAGGCCAGCGACCGGAGGTTTTCAACCGCGAGCTCCAGTGCGGTCTGGAGTGCGTCCCAGATGCGCGAGTCGACGATTGGCTCGTCGATGATATGGAGGCACGCCTGCTTGATCGCGATGAGATCGCCGGCCAGGTTGCCGCTGTCGACCGTCGAGATATACGCGGGCTCCAGGATCTGAAGATCGCGGAGATCGTACCAGTTATAGAAGTGGCCACGGAAGCGCGCCATGCGTTCGAGCGTCCGGAACACGAGCTCCAGCCGCTCGATCATCGCGCCCGACGACAAGAAGCCGAGGTCGTAGGCGCTGACGATGCCGAGCAACTGGAGCCCGATATTCGTCGGCGAGGTCCGCATCGCGACGACTGGCGACGGATCCTCCTGGAAATTGTCCGGCGCCAGCCATTGGGTATCGACCGTCACGAATCGGTCGAAGAAATGCCAGTGCAGCAGCGCATACCGCAGGGCCGTCCAACTCTCGGCCCCCGTGAGTCGCCGCTCCCGGCGCACAGCAGGCGCGCTCAACGAGTCCGCAATGCTCGGGCTCACCGCCCACAGCATCACCAATGGCATGGTGACGGCGAGGTACCACCAGCGCACGGCTGATCCCATGTGGTACAGGCCAGTCGGCAAGCGCACCATGTGCGCGTGGCCGATGCCCGTCGTCAGCACGATCACGAGAATCACGGCCGTGACCACCTCGGCCGGCGCCATCTTGCGCCATACCTCGCGCGGCTGACGACCCGCGGCCATGACCCGCTCGACCTGCGAGGCCGTTTGCCACTCGAGCATCTTCCGGTGGCTGACGAACATGCGCCACAGCGTGCGACTGATCGCGTCGGCCGAGACGAAGGCCTGGTGCGGCAAGAACGTGAGCAGCAGCAGGTACTGCTGGATCGACGACTGGGCGTCGCGCCAGACCGCCTTGTAGTAGGCGCGCCAGGAGTCTCCCTGCGGTGGGGAGACAACAGAAAGGCCGATCCCGAATACGAACGGCGTCGCGATTCCCGCGAGCACGAGGGCGGTCCACAGGAATGGCCCGCCTGGGAGCACCGTCCATCCGGCGACCAGAAGCCCAAGCTCGGCGATCTCTACGACGCTGCGTCTCAGGTTGTCGAAAATTTTCCAGCGAGAAATCGCCGAGAGCTTGTGGCGCCCGAATAGCCATGGCAGGAGCTGCCAGTCGCCGCGGATCCAGCGGTGCTTTCGCCGGGTGTAGGTCAAATACCGCGTCGGGTAATCATCGTAGAACTCGACGTCGGTGACCAATGCGGCGCGCGCGTACGTGCCCTCGATGAGATCATGCGAGAGCAGCGCGTTCTCGGGAAACTTGTCCTCGGTCGCTCTCTCGAACGCATCGACATCATAGATGCCCTTCCCCGTGAAGCTCCCCTCGGCGAAGAGATCCTGATAGACGTCGGAGACGGCGGTTGTATACGGATCGACGCCTGGGCGACCAGAGGCGATTGCCGCGAAGAGCGAGCGATTGGCGCTTTCCAGCGAGATCCCGACGCGTGGCTGCAGGATCCCGTATCCCCGCACGACACGCCCGCTCACGGGATCGTACACCGCCCGATTGACCGGATGCGCCATGGCGCCGACGAGAAGCGCAGCCCCGCCGCGCGGCAGCACAGTATCCGAATCGAGCGTGATGACATAGACGACGTGACTGAGCGGCGCGGTGTCGCCGACGATAGTTGAAAACGCGTCCGAGGCGCCGCCCCGCAAGAATTGGTTGAACTGGGCGAGCTTCCCCCGTTTCCGCTCCCAGGCCAGCCAGGCACCCTCGCCTTCGTTCCATTTGCGGGAGCGATGGAACAAGAAGAACGTGTCGGCCGCGTACTTCTCGTTCAGCGCCCGAATGCCGGCGACCGCGGCCGCGAGAATTTCATCGTCGCCGGCGCGCGCCTCTGTCGGCGAGTCGGTGAAATCGCTGAGCAGCGCGAAATAGATATTGGGGTCGCGATTGGCGAGGAACTGAACTTCCAGGTGCTCCAGCGCTTCTTTGACGCCATCGGTGCTGCCGAGCAGCGTGGGAACGACGACGGCCGTGCGGTAGGCCGATGGAATGCCGTCTTCGAAGTCGAGCTTTGGCAACAGCCGCGGCGGCAACAGCATCGTGACCAACTGGTGCACGATGTTGATCGCGATGTCGTTCGCGGGAATGATGGCCAGCGCGAGCACCGCCAGAAACGCGCCAATCGAGACGCGCCCGATCGCCATGAAGGGGATGGCGACCAAGATGGCGGTAAAGAGCGTGATGCCGCCGAAGTAGACGAGCTCAGGGTGCGCGAGCACCCACTGGTGGAGCGCTTCCCGCCAGGGCGGCGTGTACGCGACCGCGCGTTCCAACTCGCGTACGCCGTCGTCGACGAGATAATAGCCGATGTGCGTGAGCCGCTGATCGACGCCGGGGACCCCGACCGCCTTCCGCGCCAGATCGAGCGCGCGCTCGGCGATATCGACCTCGGTCGAGCCCGTGCGCTTGGCGATGTCCTCGATGACGTGCCGATAGAGATCGCGCGAGTTGAACGTCATCGAGGCGTACGCCCGCGCCGGATCTTGCCGCAGGATCACCTCGATGGCGTTCATCGACTCGACCCACGTCGCCCAGTCGAGGCGCGCGATCGTGCGCAAGCTGGTGATGCTGTTCGCCATCATGACCTGCGTCAGCGCCAACCGCTGATTCGCCTTGGTGACGGCGTCCTCGGCGTTGAGCCCATCCTCGGCGATCCACTGCTCGAGCCAGCGGAGCGGCGTGAAGTTCGACTGATACGACCGGATCTGCTGCAGGAACCGCGAGACGAACGCCGGTGTCAGGGGCGGATGGTCGTTCACGAACTCGGCGAGGACGGCCGAGAGGCTTTGCGCGCCGCCCTCGGACGCTTCGCGCAGGCGCTTGGCCCACTTGTCGGCCGAGTCCAACTCATCGAGTCGTTGGGTGACGCGCAACGTCATCCGGCGGATGTTCTCGATGAGCCCGAGCCGCAGCATGGTGGGCGTGGCCCACAGCTCGCCGGTCGTGAGCGTCGCGCCGCGCTGGAACTCGCGGACGAAGAGGTCGATGTTCTCGGGCTTGAGATAACCCTCGGTGTGCGCGATCAGCTCGATCGCGACCTCGTAGATGCGCGGGTAGCCCGCGAGCGCGCCGGCCGCGAGCTTCGGCAGCTCCTGGTAGTACGTCTTGGGCATGCTCGCGCGCACTTCGCGCACGTGCTCTTGCACGACGTAGAAGTTGTCGAGCAGCCACTCGCCAGCCGGGCTGATGTCGACACCGCGATCGGCGGCATCGGTGATGGTCACACGTGCGGCGTCGAGGAGCTTGCGCGTCTCATCGAGCCGCTGCAGAAGCGGGCCTTGGCCGCGCTGCTTCTGCGCCCACCCACGGACCGATGGCGGCAGCACGCGCTGCTGCCTGGCCAGCGCGCGCGCGTACTCGGCTAGCCCCTCGGTGCCGAGGAGCTCTCCGCGTATAGGGCCCGCGAACCGGTCGGGTGAGACGCCATCGGGCGAGCGCGCTCGCCCGTCAGCCCGCGGTACGAGGCGTGACAGAAGTCCGGTTATGCCGGTGGCCACTCTCTAGATTTTACTGGACCCTGGCGCTCTTCTCTAGAAACGCGAGAAAAACGGCCGGGTCCCTGGTGAGTCCCGGCAAAGTAGCAATAGTGTGGCCGTCAGGGGCGAGTACGGCGTACAACGGTAGAGCAACGGTGTTGAACGTCTTTTCCTGATAAGCTTGCTGGTTCTCGTAGACCGGACCGTCGCCGTCGGTGAATAACCGGGCGAGCGCGAACTGGTTGAGCTTTGCCTTGACCTCGGTGCGGGCGAAGACGTTCGCCTCCATCCACCGGCAGTTCGTGCAGGTGTAACCGGTAAAATCAATAAAGACGGGTTTCGAGCTTTGCTTGGCGAGCGCGATGGCCCCTGGGAGGTCGTTCACGTGCCAGTTCAGGTTCATCACGTACGAGTCACGGTGGTTCGCGGGAGGCGGCAGGAACGTCTCGAGCTCTCCGAGCGACCGGCCCACGAGGCCCGTCGCCAGCCATATCCCGACACCCAGCGCCGCCGCGGCCGTCGCTAAGCGCGCGATACTGCCGGGTCCGCTGGCGACCAGGTACGCGGCCATCAGTCCGGCCAGTGCAACCCAAAGAGCCAAGACGACATCGCGGTTGAAGATGCCCCAGTGCCAGACGAGGTCCGCGTTGGAGACGAACTTGAGCGCCGCCGCCAGCTCCAAGAACCCCATGACGACCTTGACCGACACTAACCACCGGCCCGCTCTCGGCAAACGGGCTGCCCATTGAGGGATCAGCGCCAGTACAAAGAACGGCAGCGCGAAGACCGTCGAGTAGGCCAGCATGCCGATCGCGGGCTCGCGCCAGGCGCCCGTCGCCGCCGTCACGAGCACGGTGCCCACGAACGGCGCCGTGCACGTAAATGACGTGAGCGCGAACGTCAGCCCCATGAGCATGGCGCCAGCCGTATGAGCCCCCGAGGACTCGCGGCCTCGAGCAGCGGCGTCGAGAGCGGTCAGGGCGCGGCTCGGCAGGGCGATCTGGTAGACGCCGAACAGGTTGAGCGCAAACGCGACGAAGAGCCCGGCGAGGAAAATATTGAGATAGGGATTCGCCGCGAACCGCTGGACGCCCGTTGCGCCAAAGAGCAGCGCGAGGATCAGGCCCAGGGCCGTGAACGACCCGACGATGGCGCCGGCAAAGATCAGAGCCGACCGGATACCGGATGCGGCGCGATTGGTGAAATAACTGACCGTGATCGGGATCATCGGGAACACGCACGGCGTCAGCAGCGAGACAGCGCCGGCGGTTACCGCGAGCCAGAGATAGTGTCCGATCACCGGCCCGCTCCCGCGCGCACCGTCACCGGGACGGAGACCGTCTGCGTGTGTGGTGGCAAGCAGAGCTGCGCATTACACGCTTGGAACCGCGCCTGGATCGCGAGCGTGTCGACACCTGCTCGGGCGTCGGCCGCGATTTTCACGGGGACCGTGAACGTGACGGTGCGATCGTAGGTCTCGACGTTAATCCCGAAATTCGGATCCGGGGCAACGGCTGGCTTTGGGAACGCCAGCGCACCGTCTACCGCGAATATGGGCGAGGCCCCGACGGTGATGCGCGTGGGTACTGGGCCGCCCGATGGCTGGGTGGTCGAGTACAGATGCCAGCCGTCATCGATGGTCGCCACGAGCGTAATCGGGACCGTGGATCCGGCGGTGACAGGCTTGGGCGCCGTCACCGTCCAGGTCACCGGCCGAAGCTGCACGAGCGCGGCGAGCAGAACCCAGGGTTTCATCGTGCTAGAAATCTAGCGGCTCACGCCAATTTAACGTAGTCTTTTCACCCGCAAGACCAGTTTTCGGTCCGCCGGCGGGTAGGCTGGCTTAATTCGCTGTAGAACAGCGAGGAGAACGCCGGCCACCAGGTAATCGCGGGCCTTCTTGTCGTCCGCCGGTACGACGTACCAAGGTGCCCACGGGGTACTACACCGTGACAGAACGTCCTGGTACGCGAGGGTGTACTCCTGCCAGTACCGGCGCTCGTTGACGTCGGACACGCTGACCTTCCACTGCTTGGTGGGATCGGCCGCCCGCTCGCGGATCCGGCGGGCCTGCTCGGCGCGCGAGACGTGGAGAAAGAATTTCACGATGGTGACGCCATTCTCGGTCAACATCCGCTCGAAGTCATTGATCTGAGCGTATCGTTTGGACCAGACCGCGCGGGGTACGAGGTTGTGCACGCGCGCCACGAGCACGTCCTCGTACTGCGACCGGTTGAACACACCCACGAACCCCTTCGGCGGCACCGCTCGGTGTATGCGCCACAGATAGTCGTGCGTGGCTTCGTCGCCCACGGGGACCTTGAAGCTCGTGATCCGTGTGCCCTGCGGGTTGAACGCGCCGCAGATGTGCTTGACCGTGCCATCTTTGCCCGCGGCGTCTCGTCCCTGCAGCACGACGAGCAGCGACCGCTTTCCCTCCGCGTACAACATCTCCTGCTGGTCTCGGAGCCCGTGCATCAAGGGCTTGGTGGCCTCCTCGAGATCGTTCGGGATGTTGCGGGGCGGCATGGCGTCCGAGGTACGGAGCCGTGCGCGGGATCCCGGCGTGACGGGGACGAGTCGCATGGGCCCTAATATCGAGGCGCTGATCTTCGATGTCGACGGGACGCTCGTCGATACGAATGCCGCGCACGTCGAAGTGTGGCGGATTGTGTTGGCAAGTATTGGGTTGGCCGTCCCGCCCGATCGCATCGCCGGCGAAATCGGCCAAGGGGGCGACCGGCTCCTGTACTCGATCCTCGGCCCCGAGGACGCTCGACGCCTGGGTCCCTCGCTGGGCCGCCAATGGATTGAGACGTATAGAGCGCATCTGCGCGAGACGCCGATACGCACGTTCCCCAAGGCCCAGGAATTGTTCGCGGCGCTTCGCGCTCGCGGTGTGCGCACAGCCCTTGCCACATCGAACTCGCGCGAGTTGCTAGGACTCCTGCGCGGACGGGTACACCTCGAAGTGCCGGATGTCATTGTGACCGGCGAAGACGTTGAGGCCACGAAACCAGCACCGGACATCGTGCTCAAGGCCGTCGAGCGACTTGGTGTCAGCGTTGAGAGGAGTGCTTATGTCGGCGACACACCGTACGACGCAATGGCCGCGACGGCAGCTGGCGCGAGAGCATTCGGCGTGTTGACTGGAAGCCACACGGCCGAGGCACTGCGCGCAGCAGGCGCAGAGCGCATTTGGTCCGATGTGAGCGCGCTCTATGACGATCTCGATAAATTGCTGCCATGAGCACCGAGATCGAGCGCGTCGTCACTCCCACCGCCACTCCACAGTTAGCCGATGTCGGAGATCGACCGGTTGCGCGGACGCTCGCCGAGGAGCTCAAGAGCGCTGGCGACTGGCGGAAGACGAGCGCGGGGGCGGCGCTCGACCTCCGGAATGTCGACCTGAGCGGCGCCGATCTCCGCGGAGTCGACTTCACGGATGCCGTGATGAGCGGCGCAAAGCTCACGAACGCCAATCTCATCGGCGCGCAGTTCGCGTGGGCCAAGCTGCAGCACGCCGATTTCTCGGGTGCGACGGGCGTCGTCGGAACGCAATTCGCGCGCGCCGATCTGATGGGCGCGACGCTGCCGCCCTCCGTCAAGTTCGGCACCTTCGACGCCGCGAACGAGATCGCGCAGAGCACGGGCAAGATCTTCTTGACGATGCTCTTGGTCTGCGTGTATTCGTGGCTCACGATCAACTCGACCGTCGACTCGAAGCTGCTGACGGATTCGTCGACGTCGAAGCTGCCGATTTTGAACGTCGACATCCCGATCGTGAACTTCTACGTGCTCGTGCCGATCGCGCTCGTCGGCGTCGCGATCGTCGCGATGTTGCAGGCGCAGCGCGTGTGGGCATCCGTGGCGGCGTCGCCGGCGGTCCTGCCGGATGCCACAGCGATGGCCGATCGGGCCAGCACGTGGATCTTTGGCGCGTGGGCCGCCGCGAGGGTCTGCGATCAGTCCAAGATTGGCTTCTTGGGACGCGCCCAGTCGTGGCTCTGGATCATCGTCGGATGGTGGATTGCTCCCGCGACCATCGCCTGGTTCTGGATGCGCTATCTGCATCGGCACGATGGCGGGATCACGACGGTCCAGGTGATCGCGCTGTCCCTGGGCTGCGGCCTGGCGGCGGCATTTCTCACGCTTGCCAGCCGCACGCTGCCGACCGCGTGGCGCCCGGAGCGCTCCACGTGGCGCGGGTATATCCCCGCGATGGTTGTCGCGCTCGTCGTGCCGCTCGTGTTCGGCCTCGCGTCCTATTACGCCATCAATGGCGTATATCGCGGCCGCGAGTCGGAGCTGTCGGAGCAGGTGGCCGAAGCGCGGCCCGCGACGGCGAGCTTGAGGCGCGCCGTCCCCGCGTGGCAGGCGCTCGTGCCGACGCTACTGTCGCGGGCTGGAGTCGATCCGACAGCGCAGTTGGCTGAGAGCGAGATCTCGACACGGCTCACGACGACGGCGGTACCCGATACAGGCGAGACGAACGAGAGCCCCAAAGCCTCTGGGGCGCGGCTCATCGGCACGAACTTGCGGTTTGCATCGGCCGAGCGGGCGTTCCTGGCGCTGGCGGATCTGCGCAACACGGATCTGCTCGGCGCCGATCTCTGGTCGGCGGATCTTCGTGGCGCGAACATCGCTGGTACCAGCTTCGTCGGGGCGCTCCTGTTTAGCACTGATTTCAGAAAAGCGCGCGGGAATATCACGCCGACGGCCGAGCGAACGGACGCGCTTTCCGCCGACACATTGTTTTGCCAGCGCACGATGTTCGCGGCCGCCAATCTCCGCTACGCGCGGATGCAGGGTGCTGATCTGCGCGGGGCGTCGTTCGACAATGCGCTCTTGCAGGGCGCTACGTTCTCGCGCGCGAGGCTCCAGCGGGCCACGTTCTATGGCGCCGATCTCGATGGCGCCGATTTCCGGGGCGCGATCGGGGTTACCGCCCCGCAGATCCTGCAGGCGCATCATCGTGGCGCGCTGTTCGGCGACTCGTTGTTGGCGGAGCTCAAGCGCGAGGCGCCGGGGGATAGCGACCTCGCGCACTACGACGTCGCCGCGATTCAGCACGAGATCGATGCGGAGCGGGCATCTGGGGAGGCCGAGCCGGACACGCTGAGCGCTGATGCCAAGCGGGCTCGCGACTCCACGGTGCGGTTGGCGTTCGAGTCCGGGGCGCCGAGCGTGCCTTCCGGCTCCCAGGTCGCTCGCTGGCAGGCGAGTGGTAAGCCTATTCCCTACGGGTGCTTACAGTCCGGAGCCAAGCGGCATAAGTAACGAACGATGGTAAGCCTCTTGACGTCGGTCTGTATTTTAACAATGTTAACAAAGAGGACATTGTTATGATACCGTCTGCGGCGAACGATAGGCGCGAGCGCGAAAAGATCGCGATCAGGACCAAGATCCTGGACGCCGCGCGCGAGTTGTTCGCCGAGCATGGGTACGACGCGGTGACCATGCGGACGATCGCCGAGAAGATCGAGTACACGCCGACGGCGATCTACTACCACTTCAAGGACAAAGACGCGCTGATCCGCGAGCTGTGCGACATGGATTGGGGCGCGCTCGCCGAGGAATTTCAGAAGATCGCCACCATCGCCAATCCGAAGGAGCGATTGGGGGCGATGGGCCGGGCGTATGCGCGGTTCGCGTTCGAGCATCCGAACCACTACCGGCTGATGTTCATGACGCCGCATCCGTCCGAGGAGTTTGCCCCGATCGAACGGAAGGGCAAGCCGGATCAGGATGCCTACGCGTTTCTGCTCTGGACGGTCGGCCAGGCCGCGGCTGCCGGGCAGCTCTTGCCCACGTTTGCCGCCGACATCGAGCTGACGGCGCAGATCGTGTGGGCGGCCGTCCACGGCATCGTCGCACTGGAGATCGCGAAGGGCTCTGACACGTGGGTCGAATGGCGGCCCATGGAGCTCCGCGTCGAGACCATGCTCGATCTCTGTATTCGAGGAATTACCAGTGGTTGATCTCGCGCTCAAGAGCTTGGTCCACGACCGGCTCCGGTTCTTCATCACGGTCGCCGGCGTCGCGTTCGCCGTGACCCTGGTGTTCGTGCAGGTCGGGCTCTTTCTCGGTCTGCTCGACAATGCGTCCGTCACCATCGACCATGCGGCGGCCGACCTCTGGGTGACGTCGCGCAACACGCCGAACATCGACTTCTCGCACACGTTCACCGAGACACGGGTCGATCGGGTGCGATCCATCCCCGGCGTCGAGCGCGCCGATAACCTCATCATCTGGTTCATGCAGGTGAACCTGCCAACCGGGGCGCAGGAAGGCGTCGAAGCGTACGGGCTCGAGGATTTCTCGGCGTGGAACATCCCGTGGCATCTCACCGATGGCAGCATGGACGATTTGCGGCGCGGCGACTACATGATCGTCGACCAGTCGGCGGTGAAGCGCTGGGGGCCGTATCAGGTTGGCGACTACCGCGAGGTTCTCGGGCGGCGACTGCAGATCATCGGGCGCTCCAAAGAAGCGCTGTCGTTCACGACCACGCCGATCGCGTTCATCGACTATCGGCTGTTGCAGCAGATCTCGCCTGATCTTCTGCGTGGCTCCACGACGTATATCCTGGTCAAGCTGGCGTCTGGCGTAGATACCAATGCCGTCCGCGCCGAGATCGCCCGTCGGTTGCCGTACAACGACGTGTACACGAAGGCCGAGTGGGCCGAGCGGTCGCGGCACTATTGGGTGGCGTCGACCGGCATCGGGCTCAACATGTACATCACCGTGTTTCTCGGCTGCCTGGTCGGCGTCGTCGTCGTCGCGCAGACGCTCTACACGTCGGCGATGGAGCACATTCGCGAGTTCGGCACCGTGAAGGCCATCGGTGGCAACAATCGCGACATCTACATGATCCTCGGGAAGCAAGCCGCGATCGCTGCTGTCGTCGGCTTCGTCCTCGGGCTCGCGCAATCGCTGCCATTGCGACCGGTCATGGCCAACATCGGGCTCAAGCTGATCATCCCGAACATCATGCTCGGTTGGGTATTCGCCGGGACTGTCGTGTTGTGTCTCACGGCCGCGCTGGTCGCCTTCCGAAAAGTCGCGTCGATCGACCCGGCATTGGTGTTCCGCACATGACGACGCTTGCGGCGACCGATGTGGTGAAGTCGTTCTCCGAGGGACGGCAAGAGATCGCCGTCTTGCATGGCGTGTCCCTCAGTGTCGAACGCGGAGAGATCGTTGCGCTCGAAGGGCCATCTGGCTCCGGGAAAACGACGTTCTTGTCGATCCTCGGCTGCATTCTGACGCCGACGTCAGGGAGCGTGGTCGTCGACGGCCAGCGTGTCGATCAGCTCTCCTCGGGACGACTCGCTCAAGTGAGAAAGCGCTCGATCGGGTTTGTGTTTCAGCAATACAACCTGTTCCCGTCGCTGACGGCGCGTGAGAACGTCGAGTACGCGCTCAACATCAAAGGGATGCGCGGGACGGCGGCGCGCAACGCGGCGATCGAGGCCCTGGAGATCGTGGAGCTCGGCGATCGCCTCGACTTCCTGCCGCGCGATCTGTCGGGCGGGCAGAAGCAGCGCGTGGCGATCGCGCGCGCGGTGGCGAGTCGGCCGCCGATTCTGCTCGCGGACGAACCGACGGCGAATCTCGATTCGCAGGTCGGGCTGCAGATCATGGAATTGTTTCGCAATACGGCCAAGCAGGCCGAGCAAGGGCTGGTGATTGTCACTCACGACCCCAACGTGCGCCGATTCGCTGATCGCGTCGTGCGCATTCGAGACGGACGCCTCTCATGACTACCACGACTCGCATCGCACTCCCGGCTTTTGCGCTCGCTTCGCTCGCGCTCTTCGTCACCCGCGCCGCACAGCACGCGAGCGCGTCCCCGCGTACCCCGATCACGGCGACCGCTCCGACGACCGCGCCCGCGATACGAGCGGAGGGGCAGTTTGTAGCCTACCCAGGGGCCGAAGTGACGGTGGGGAGCGAGATCACGGGTCGCATTCTGTCCCTTCCGGTCGATGAGAAGACCATCGTGAGAAAGGGCCAGCTGCTCGTCGCGCTGGATGACGCCGAGACGAGAGCGTCGCTGGCGGAAGCCCGCGCGCGGGTCGTTGAAGCGAACGCCGAGGTGACGGCGACCGCGGCCGATGTCGAGCGCATGGAGAACCTGGCCGCATCGCACGCGATCTCGCGGCAGGAGCTCGACCATGCCCGGCGCGACAGCGATGCCGCGATCGCGCGGCGCGACGCGGCGGTGGCGACCGCGTCGCAACTCGAGGCGCACCTGGCGAAAACGCGGATCCTGGCGCCGATCTCGGGCGTGGTAACCGCGCGGCTCGTGCAGCCCGGCGAGATCGTCGAGGCGAACACGCGGCTCGTGACGGTGGCAGACCTGCACCGGACGCGGATCGAGGCCGAGGTCGACGAGTACGACGCGGGCAAGATCGCGCTCGGCGCCCCGGTGACGGTGAGCGCGGAAGGCTACGGCTCGAAGACGTGGCGCGGGACGGTCGAGGAGATCCCGGACGGCGTGGTCGCGCGCCGCCTCAAGCCGGAAGATCCGGGGAAGCCGACCGACACGCGTGTGCTGATGGTGAAGATCGCGCTCAACGAGCCGACACCGTTCAAGCTGAGCCAGCGCGTGCAGGTCTCGATCACACCCGCATCCCAAGGCTCATAAAGCCGAGCAGCGAGCGCACGTCTCGATCACGCCCGCATCCCAAGGCTCATAAAGCCGAGCAGCGAGCGCACGTCTCGATCACGCCGTCTTCGCGCGGCTCATAGGGAGCTCGAACCAGAACGTCGTGCGCACGTCGGGGTCGGATCGCACGCCGATCCGCCCGCCGTGCTGCTCGACGATCGCCTTCGAGATGGCGAGGCCCAGGCCGGTGCCGCCGCGGCGCCGATTGTCGCCGGAGTCGAGCTGCTGAAACCGCGCGAATAACCGGGCCCGATCCGCGACCGCGATCCCCGGCCCGGCGTTGTGCACCGCGAACAGGACCATGCTGCCGATCGCGGTCGCCTCGACTTCGACCGCCGATCCGGTCGGCGAGAACTTGATCGCGTTGGACACGAGATTCGTGAGCACTTGGACGATGCGATCGCGGTCGGCGGTGAACGACCGGTGCGCATCGACGTGCTCGACGAGCTTGATCCGGTGCTCGTCCGCCATCGCCGCGATCCCGTCGAGCGTCGCGCGCACCACCGCGCTCGGCGTCAACACCTCGTATCGGAGCTCGAGCTTGCCCGCCTCGATCTTGTCGAGGTCGAGCAGCTCGTTGATCAACCGGATCAACCGGTCCGAGTTCTCGCGCGCCATGCGCAAGAGATCGAGCGCTTTCGGCGCCATGGCCCCGCCGACCCCACCCTCCAGCAGACCAAGGGCGCCACGGATAGACGTGAGCGGTGTCCTCAGCTCGTGCGACACGGTGGAGACGAACTCGTTCTTCATGCGATTGAGCCGCCGCCACTCGGTGACGTCGCGGACCACGGCGATGCGTGCGGGGGTGCCATTCCAGATGCAGGGCTTGGCGCTCACCTCCGCCTCGAATGTCGTCCCATCCGGTCGGACGAATGTCGCGTAATAGATGCCCTCGACGTTGTCGCGCATGCGCCGCAGGACCTCCTCGCGGTCTTCCGGCACGATGTGATCGCTGATCAGCGATTCGGGCACCTCGGCATCGGGGAACCCCGACATGCGCAAAAACGCGGCGTTGACCTCGACGAAGCGGCCGTTGCGGGTGATGACCACCCCGTCGTTGGACGCCATGGCCAATCGCTTGAACCGCTCCTCGCTGGCCTTGAGCGCATCCTCGGCCTGCTTCCGCCGCACGAGCCCGCCGAGCTGGCCGGCCACGAATGAGACGAGTTGCAGCTTGGACTCGTACTCGGGGTCCCCGTCGACTGTCGCCGGAACGGTGGGCGACGCCTCGGGCCCGAGCACGATGGGCCAGCCCGTCGCCTGGGCCAAGCGATCGTGCGCCACCGCGTAGGCAGCGTCGAGATCCTCGGCCTCACCCATCCCATCAGTGATGGACTGCAGGAGCTTCTGCGCGGTGATGTCGCGCATGATCGTCGAGAAGTACCAGCCGCCGCCCGCTGACTCGTGGGCCACGATGACCTGTGAGACGTGGATCACGCGGCCGGTGCGCGTGCGGATCGTGGATTCGCCCTGCCACGTGCGCTCGCGCAGCGCCGAGGGGACCGCGGTGCGCATCAGCTGGTGTCGGCCTTCGCGCGTGTAGATGGTCTTCATGCTGACGGACGCCAGGTCTTCGTCGGACGAAAGACCGATCAGCGCGCGACCGGCGCGGTTGATATAGACGGCCCGGCCGGACATGTCGGCGATCCCGACGAAGTCGCTCGTGGCTTCCAAGACCTCGACGAGTCGGGTCTGCGCCTCATCGGTCTCGAGCTTCGCGGTGACATCGTCGAACGTGCCGCGCACCGAGACCGGCATGCCGTCCTCGAACCGCGCGCGGATCACGGCCCGCATCACGAGCCGCTCCCCTTGTCTCGTCTCGAAGACCGTCTCGAACGGCGGGACTTCGTGCCCGGCCAAGACGCGCTGCACCGCCTCCAGAAAAATCCCTCGGTGATCGGGTGCTACGATGTCACTGGCGCAGATCGAGGTGTGATCGTAGCCCAGCGCCGTGCGCCAGGCGCGATTGACGAACAAGAGACGGCCGTCGGGCGTCGCCAAGTGCACGAGCACCGCCGTCTGGTCGAGATAGTCGTCGAGCAGCGCCTGGGCGCGATCTGCTTCGACTTCGGTGGCAAGGCTTTTCGCGAGATCATCGAGGATCGCGACCTCGTCGTCGGTCCACGATCGCGGGTGGTCGTCGACCACCGAGAGCGTCCCGAGGACCTCGCCGTCGCTGCCGCGCACCGTGGCGCACAACCGGGCGACACCATCGCGCGTGGCTTCGCGCGTGTGCGAGAACGCGGCGCGCGGCGCGCGAAGCGAGCGCGCGGCGAGCCGCACGATGCGGTCGACCCGATCCATCGACTACAGACGATTACTCGGCGGGCTGCGCTACTGGCGCCGGCAGCTGGAAGCGCACGTTTACAGAGTAGCCTGGAACAGCCAGCAGAGTCTGAAACAGTGCAAGCGCACTGGAATCCGCATGCCCTACGACCCCCATGTCGTCCGCGGTGTGCTCCAACTGAGCGCGGACATGCTGGAAGATCGTGTCTCGATCGCTCGGCGTGAATGGGTTCCATAGGCCGCTGCGCTCGTCGTAGGTCTGCATGTGCGTGACAACGACATCGAGGATGCGCGCGTGAGGAATGTCCAACGAGATGGTCTTCGTCTCGGGGTTGACCTGCACCTTCATGGTCGAGTCGATGACGACTCCCGCGAGCACTTTGCCGGTCACGACAAGCAGCGAACGCTTCGTCGATCCCATCCACGTGTTCTGATACGTCACGACGTCGCGGATGAACGTCTCGCTCGACACGAGCTTGGCGACGGCTTGCACGCGCTCGATGACGACCTGATCCGAGATGCGTGGTTGAGCCCGTGGCGGAAGCGGGCCCGGCACCAATCCCCGTTGCGCGAGTATTATCACGAGGACGAAGGCGGCACCCAACCCTATCGCCCGCCACCCGAGGATCCCCGTGTCAGTTCGCATTCGCGTAGCCCCCGTGCTGCTGATGCTGTCGCTGGCCCTCGCCTGTCACTCTGGTTCGAGCGGCAAGCCAGACGATCAAGCAGAACCCATACCGAAAACGCACCTCACCGTCATCAACCAGGGCTTCCTGGATATGGATATCTACGCGCTTCCGCAAGATGGCGCGCGGGTCCGGCTGGGAAGCGCGACTGGCAACAGCACCGCGCACATGACCATTCCGGACTACCTGGTGCGCACGCCGATCACAATGAGCTTCTTAATGATCCCGATCGGCGGGAACTACGCGCCGCGCTCCCAGGTCATCCAGGTCAACCCTGGCGACGAGGTCGAGCTAACGATTCCGCCGGCGTAGCGCGCGATAACTCTTGAAGAGCTGCACCGTATCGGCCACGCCCGCGGAGTCGACCACGACTCGGCGGGCGCGGAGCATCAGGTCATCGGGATGCGAGAGGATCGACGCCGTGCGGCTCGAGCCGCGGCGCGTCTCGTCGAATGACCACTCGGCCATCACCGCTCCACCCGCGGGAATCGGCCCATCGACGTGCAGCATCTCGGCGTGCTCGTCGTCGGATGCGCGCGTCGACAGCGCGAGATCGATCCCGCGCACGATGTCCGACCCTTTGTTGTCGATGCGCAGCTGGAGTCGCACGGAGGTGCGGTACCGGCCGTGCGCCGTCTTCGAGATGTTCGGCGCGCCGATCCCGACCAGATCCTGCAACTGGTTCTCGATCGGCCGATTGGCGACGATCAAGCGCTCTTGCTGCGCGTTGTCGAGCGTCTCGAGCGTGTGATCCAACCCATCGATGCCAGTCACTTGCCAACGCGCCCCCTGGTGATGCACCGCGACGCCAACGACGACCCGGATATCGAGCTCGCGATCGTGCAGCACAACGGGTATGACGCGGTCCGTCCCGGTGCCCTTGGCCGTGCCGATCTCGGACAACTCCAGGTGGTCACCGGCCAGAATGACATCGAGCGGCGGGAGCCCCGCGAACGCCGCCAACAGGCGTACCGCGACATCAGCGCTGTCAGCCGTCCCCGAGGACAGCGCCATCGCAATGCCCTTGCCTCCCTTCTCGGCCAACGCGGACTTGAGCGCCAGGATTCGAGCCGCGCTGTCGGTCGCACCTTGTTCTGCGCCAGGCACTTCGGCGATCAGGGCCCTCAGCGTGCCCTCATCGTGCTGCGACGAAAGCCAGTCGACGCCCTCGTCAGAAACTTGTTGGGTCACTGCATCCGTATTGAGGTAATACGCGAGCCGTGTCCCATCATGATCCCGAAAGGACCTTTCGATCTCACGGAGGGCCCGTTCGGACGAATTGATGGAGGCCTGGTGGTAGACCGCGAATCCGGCGAGCCCGAGAACGAGCCCGCCTCCTGCGATACCCATTACCACTTGCTTCACTGAGAGAGACACCGGCACCGGAGACCGTTATGTTCCGAGAACGAGACGCCGGTCCTCTGGCACTGGTCACGCTATGGCTCAAGATCCCGCCCTACAAGCGCGTTTCGCGCAAGTGCTCGCGCCCGGATATGCCTTGGAGGCAGAGATCGGGCGTGGTGGCATGGGTATTGTGTACCGCGCGAAGGACACACGGCTCAAGCGCTCGGTCGCCGTCAAGCTCCTCCCGCCGGAGCTCGCCTACCGGGACGAGATTCGGTCACGATTTCTGCGCGAAGCCGAAATGGCCGCGCAGTTGTCGCACCCGAACATTGTGCCGCTCTACTCGGTCGATGAGAAAGACGGCTTCGTCTACTTCATCATGGCGTTCGTCGACGGCGAGACGCTGGCCCAGCGACTCACGACGCATGGACGCTTAGGCATCGTCGAAGCGCGCCTGTTGCTTCGCCAGGTGGCCGATGCGCTCGCCTACGCCCACGCGCGCGGCGTCGTCCATCGCGACATCAAACCTGACAACATCATGTTGTCGCGCGACGATGGTCGCGCCATGGTGACCGACTTCGGCATTGCGCGCGCCGCGGACGATACCACCGGGACACGGCTCACGGCCACCGGCGTCGCCATCGGCACACCGGCGTACATGTCCCCCGAGCAGTGCACGGGCGAGCGTGCGGTAGACGGGCGCAGCGATCTCTACTCGCTCGGTGTCGTCATCTACGCGGCGCTCGTCGGGACGCCGCCCTTCGCGGGGTCGAACACCGCCGCGTTGCTCGTCAAGCATCTCACCGAGATCCCGCGGCCTATTAAAGAAGTGCGGCAAGACGTGCCCGACGATCTCGTCGCGATCATTAATCGGCTCCTACAAAAAAATCCCGCGGATCGCTTCCAGGACGCCGCATCAGTGGTCAAGGCGTTGGATTTCCCGGACAGCATCCCGAAGTTCACTCCGGCACCCACGCCGCCACCCACGCCCGCATACGCACCGGCATATTCGCCGGCACCCGCATATGCCCCTGCTCCGTCTCCTGCGCTCGTGAACACTGGTAAGTCCAAGCGGGAGAAGCTGGCAGACCGGACGGACGCCGAGGGGCTGGCGCTCAGGGTCAGGAAATTCCGCCGCGCGACCGTCTCGTTCCTCGGCTGGAACGCGCTCTGGTTCGGGATCAACGCCATGTCGGGCCTGCACGACATCTGGTTCTTCTGGGTCACGATCTGGCCCGGCTTCCCGATCGTGAGCAGCGCCGGAAAGCTGTGGGCGGACGGGGTGAACCCCTGGGCGGCGCTCATGGGGAACCCGGTCACGGTTGGCCGAGGAGCACTCGCGTCGGGCGAACGCTCCGCGTCCCGGCTCGTTGCGCCCGACGTATTGAACGGCCCGTACGGCGCTGTCGTCCGCAGGGCAACCGGCGACCATGCCGCGGTCCTCGACCACTACGCCAAGCTCAAGGCAGCCGCGAAGAAATCGGGCGCGCCAGTGACGCAGGACCCGACTCCGGCGGCGAATGAGTTGGTCGACCAGATCGCGGACTACGCCACTGCGCTACACCGCATCGATGTCGAGACGCCCGAGTCGCTCCGCCCGCAGCTCTCGGCGCGCCGGGTGGAACTGACCGCTCAGCTCGAGCGGGCCTCGCTCGTTTTGCAGAACCTGGCCCTCGACTTGCTCCGCTTGCGGTCGTTAGGCGTAGACACCGTCACTAGTGCAACCGAGCAAGGTCGCGCGTTGTCTGACAATATCGGTTATGCGCTAGCGGCCGCCGAGGAGCTACGCTCCAACAAATAGACCCTGTTACCCGTACTGATCAGTATGAGAAAGGCACGAGCCGCAGAGACCGCGGTTTTGGTCCTGCTCGGCGGCTTGGCCGCCTGTATCCATAATCCACCTAATGTGGGTGGGAAACCCAGCGCGCCCGAGGCTCCGAATCAATATTGGACGCCGCCGGCGCAGGCCAAGGTGCGGGATTCCGTCCCGAAGAACGTGGTCCCAACGGATATCGAGCAGCGCATTAATCAACTGACGCTCCAAGATGTCGTGGACCTCGGGTTGCTCAACAACCCGCAAACGCGCGCCTCCTATGCACAGGCGCGCGCGGCGGGCGCTGTCATTGGCTCGACCTTCGGCAAGTACTTGCCACAAGTGACTGCCAGTGCGCTCGCTGAGCGTACGGGTTCGAGCGGAGGCACCGGGTCGGTCGTGGGCGGTACGACGGTCGGTACCGGGAACGGCGGCCAGACGGAGCATGGTCGCGATAAAGGCATCTTCCAGCCCACGGCGTCGGCGACGTGGCTGCTGTGGGATTTCGGGCGCTTCGGCGCGATGGATGCCGCGAAAGAAGCCGCGTTCTCCGCCTCGTACACGCACAACGCGACCGTGCAGGCGGTCACGCTGGCGATCATCCAGTCGTACTGCAATTACAACGCGGCGAAGGCCATACGCGAGGGTGCGCTCAAGACCGTGCAAGAGGATAGCGTTGGTCTCGCGTCGGCGAAGGACCGCCACGACGCGGGCGTCGCGACGATCTCGGACGTGCTGCAGGCGCAGGTGACGTACTCACAGTCCGTGTTCACACTCGAGACGGACGAGGGCGCGGTGCAGACCACGCGCGGGTCGCTCGCCGTCGCGCTGGGATTCCCCGCGAACCTGCCCTACGACATCGCGCCCGAGCCGCCGAACGTGCCGGTGCAGTCGATCGCGCAGTCGGTCGATTCGCTGGTAGACGAGGCGGTGAACCACCGCCCCGATCTCGCGTCCTTCCGCGCCCTGGCGCGCGAGCAGCATGCGAATATTGCAGTGGTTCGCGGCAACTGGCTGCCTGCGCTCACTCTCGGCGCGACGGGCAGTCAGACGTTCTATAGCACCCAACAGTCGCAGCTCAATGGACACACGTGGACACTCCAGGCCGGTGTGTCGATCCCGATTTTCTCCGGCCTGCAGAACTACTACGACATCCTACAGGCGAAGGAATTGGCGAGAGCGGCCGACGCGAACGCCGAGTATCAGCGTGACCTGGTCGTGTATCAGGTTTTCACATCGTTTTACAACCTGCGCACGGCAACGGCGCAGGTGAAGTCGTCGACGGATCTCCTCACCAGCGCGCAGAGCAACTATGATGTCGCGCTCGGCAAATACAAGCAGGGCGTCGGCGCGATCCTCGATCTTCTGACGGCAGAGGCTGCGCTGTCTAGCGCACGAGCGACCGAAGCCCAGGCGCGGTGGACGTGGTACGCCGACCTCGCTCAACTTTCGCATGATGCCGGCGTGATCGGGATTCATGGCGAGATGCCGATCCAACTCACGTCGGACTCAACAAGTCGTGGTTCTCGATGAAGACACTCGCGATTTTCACGCTCAGCGCCGTGTTGCTTGCGTGCGGTTCAACACCGCAAGGCACCGCGACGGCTAACGGCGGCGCTAGTACCAGCACGGGCGGCGGCGGTAAACGCGGCGGCCGTGGTGGGGCTGGCGCCAACATGCCCGTTCCGGTCGCCGTGACGTCGGTTCGCCGCGCGGCCGTGCCGTACAACATCGGCGCCAACGGCACCGTCTATCCAATTCAGACGGCCGCCGTCGCGTCGCAGGTTGACGGCATCGTCAGGAAAGTGGCATTCCGCGAAGGAGACGAAGTCCAGGCAGGTCAACTGTTGTTCGAGATCGACCCGATCCCGTACCGGGCGGCGTACAACCAGGCCGTAGCGAATCTGGCTCGGGACAGGGCGACGCTGGTGAATGCCAACGCCGAGGTCGTGCGTTACGACGATCTCGTTCAGAAAGACTACGTGACGAAAGAGCAGGCGGATCAAATTCGCGCCAACGCGGGCGTCGCCCAGGCGACCGTGGTGTCCGATTCGGCGGCCGTGGCCAACGCGAAGTTCAACCTCGACAACTCGGCGGTGCGGGCCCCGATTACGGGTCGCACCGGACAGCTGCTCGTGCGCGAGGGCAACCTCGTGCACGGAGCCGCGGCGACGCCGCTCGTGGTAATCAACCAGATCAAGCCGATCTACGTGCAGTTCGCGGTGCCGGCGACCAACCTGCCGGATATTCAGAAGTACATCGCGACCGGGTCGCTGCCGGTGACCGTGGCGCCAACATCGAGCGCGCTGCCGCCCTCGGCCAACGATCAGCAGACCGATGCGCCGCCAGGGACATCGATCTCGTCGGGAGATCCCGCGCCGACGGCATCGCAGCCGTCAGCGCCATCGCCGCAACCGCAGCAGCAAGCGAGTGGCCCACCGAGCCATCCGGCGGTGACGAGCCAGCCGCGTTCTTCGGGCGGTGCAAGCGGGGCGCCGACCTCGGGTCCGGTGACCGTGAATGTCCCGCAGACGACGGGCACGCTCTCGTTCGTGAACAATGCCGTCGATACGGTGACCGGGACCGTGCTCCTCAAGGGGACGTTCGGCAACCAGCGCGGCGAGCTGTGGCCGGGCGAGTACGTGGCCACGACGCTGCGGCTGTACGTGCAGCAGGACGCGCTCGTCGTGCCGCAGCAGGCGGTCATGACGGGACAGCAGGGCAGCTATGTTTTTGTGATTGATAAAGCGAACACCGCCCAGCAGCGCTCGATCGTGGTGAGCCGGGTGGCGGACACGCTGGTCGTGATCTCAAAGGGGCTGGCCGAAGGCGAGCGCGTCGTGACCGACGGTCAGTCGCGCTTGACGCAGGGGGCGAAGGTGAATGTCCGTGGACTTCAGACGGCCGCGTCGAGCGGGAGCTTGCCCTGACGCGTGAGGAGCTCTTTGAGCGCGACGGGTATCGCTGTGTCTATTGTGGGTTGGTGTTCGCGGTCGAGGACCTGACAACTGATCATTTGCAGCCGCGGGTGAAGGGCGGTGACCGATCGGGCGGCAATCTTGTGACGGCATGTCAGACATGCAACCGGGCCAAAGGACACATGTCCTTGGCCCGGTTTCTGTCTGAGCGCCCGGAGGCACGAGCGAACTTCAATCGGTATGCGACGTCCGTGTGGCCGCGCATCCTACGCACGCTGGAGTAACCACGCAGCGTACGCCGCGGGGCTGACTTCCGATGGCTTGATCTCGCTCCGGCCGCCCCAGAACACGTTCGTGTAACTCACCGGTATGCCCATGTCATCCAGGTGGCGGTCGATCGCGGCCTTGTGCGCGAGCACGAGGGCCTTGTCCGTGCCGTGGGCGACGGCCATGACGTTCACGTTGGCGAACTCAGGACCGCCCTCGCGCCAGTAGGCGTGCGTCAGGATATGGTGCCGGCCGATCTCACGCCCGGCCTCGATCTCGCGGCCCGGCGGTACACGCCAGTGGAACAGCGCGTTGTACCGCGTCACGCGGACGCCCGTGCTCGACGGCTTGACGTGCTCGAGAAACGTCGAGAAGCGGCCGATCACGCCGCGCTCGTTGAGCCGGCCGGCTACCGCGCAAAACTCGTCGATCGAGACGCCGGCCTCGGCCGCGCGCGATACCCACGGGTCCTCACGAACCTCGTCGGGCGCGAACTCGCGCTTGAGCGGCTCGAGTACGCGCCATTCGAGTGGCGAGAGCTCGACGATCGCGGTGTCGAGCACGGCGCCTGGCTCATCGCTCTTGTCGCCCGGCTCGATCGTGCGCCGGCGTACGTGGCCGACCCCGAGCACGAAGAGCCGCTTCGCCGGCATCATCCGGAACGACTCGGCCCCAATCTGTCGGCGGAGATACTCGCAGTGCGCCTCCATCGAGTAGCCCTGCGGGACTTTCAGCGTCGTCCAGAGTCGATACGCCGACCCCGGCGTCTCGGCGTCCGTCGAACGGATCACGACGTGGCCGGAGAACGGGTCGCGCCCGACCATGTAGTCGAAACCAGCGTCTATTTGATCGATCGGGATGCGCCATGCGACCAATGCGCCCGGCGCGAGATTCGTCGCCATCAGCGTCTGGCGGATCCGGCGGATCGTGCCTGTTGCGAGCATGGCTTTCAGCCGCTCCAGCACCACCGGCAGCTCTACGCCGGATCGCTCCGCGATCTCGGCAAATGGGTCCCGCGAGAATCCCGCGACGCGATCTTCGGACACCGCCAGGATTCTGGCATTCACTTCGTCGACAATCTCGACCGGGACTGACGCCGTCATGTCGCGAAAGCTATCGGGCGTCTGACTCGGGCGCGAAGTACACAGCGCCTTCGGCGACCGCCTAAGCCGTAGGTCGCGATGCTGCCTCGCTTCGGACCTCGTATCGGATCTGGTATCGGATCCGGTATCGGATCTGGTATCGGATCTGGTATCGGATCTGGTATCGGAGCAAGGCCAGACTGTTGTCGGGCGCTGGGTAAGCGGTCGCCGAAGGCGCCGCGTACAGCGCGCTACGTCGCCGAGCGCCGGGGCCGAGGGTGTTGGACGGCCGGCGGCAGAGCTGCGGTCCCGAGGAATCGCCGCACAGCGTCGATGTGGGCGCGGGCGCCGGCGGCGGCGCGGGAGTAGGACCAGGTCCACGGGACGCGTCCCCCGTCGCGGAGCACGAAGGCGATGCGGAAGCGGCCGGTGGAGGCCTCTCCGTCGCTCTCCTCGAGCACGACGTCGGCGACGGCCGAGAGTGGGTAGAGGGCGCGACTCCAGCCACCGCCGCCACGCCGATCGATGGTGACGATGCCGGCCTCGCGGTCGATGACTATACGTCTCTCCTCCGGGAGGAGGATAGTCAGAAGTCCCGCGACCGCACACGCGACGCCAGGGACGTTCGAGTACACGGCGCCGAGCACGACCAGGATGCCGCCGAGGATGCGGATACCAGTCGCGTGATCGTGAATTGCGAGCCGTTCGGGAGCTTCGAGCGCGAGTCGCATACCCACCAAACGAGGACATCGCCCCTCGGGTCACGCCACATGATAAGTGGCATCAATGGCGTGAGTTACATAAGTTACAGCCCCCACTCTGGGGACGAAACGAACGAGGGCAGTTGTGCGTCCTTTCTTGTAATGACCGTGGCCGCCAAAAATTGGCGCCCTCTAACCATTGCGCGCGGTTTAGCGATCGCCGCGACGGTCTGGGCCGCCAGTTATCCTATAGTTTTTGCGACACTGAAGACGCAGGCTGGAACGAGACCGATAACGATTCTCGCGTTCCCGCCGATGAACCTGGTCACATGTTTCATGGCCTGGTTCGCTGCTTCACGCGTCGTCGACGAGCGCATTCGCCGCGCGTTCCGGTGGTTCGGAACCGCCTGGCTATTCGTGTCCGTCGGAAACGCATGTTCGTTCCTCTACACGAACGTGCTGCAGCTCGGCGACTACACGGGCTCGTGGTGGGTCAACCTCCCGTATCTCCTCTGGTACCCGTTGTTCGTCACGGGTCTCGTCTCGCTGCCGCTCGCGAGTCGCCAGCGGATCGAACGCCGCAAGTTCATGTTCGACGCCCTCACGGTGCTGCTGAGCGGCGGCATCGTGATCTGGCAGCTGGTCATCGTGCCGACCGTCAGCGAGACGACGAGCCCGATCGCCACGCTCATCACTTTTCTGTACCCGCTCGGCAGCATCCTCGTACTCGCGGGTCTCACGACGGTGCTGCTACGCCGTCTACCGGCGCGCGGCTCGACGGCGTCCGCGCTCTTCTTCTCGGGCGTCGCGATCTTCGCGCTCAGCGATCTGGCGAACGATCTCGTGCTGGTGCGCGTCGGCCCGTTCGGCATGGCGTGGACCGACATCCCCATGATGTTGTCCTACGCGTTGATCACGTGGGGCCTCTATCGATCGGCCGCGGACCCCGAGCACACGTCGGGCGACACGCCCGAGCCGGACGTCGACGCGGATGTCCAGTCGTTCAGCCCACTGCCGTACACGGCGCTCGCGCTGTGCGCGGCGCTGTTGATGCGCGATGCGTTGCGGGCGCACCCGTCCTCCTGGTCCCTGCTCGCCATGACCATGGTCGTCGTGACGGTGCTCGTGGTCACGCGCCAGATCGCGGCCGTGCGCGAGAACGCACGGCTCGTGTCCGAGCGCGCCAAGCGACAGAACGAAGCCCGATTCCGGTCGCTCGTGCAACACTCATCGGACGTCATCGCGGTCGTCGACGAAGCCGGCATCATTACCTATGTGAGCCCGTCGGCCACGCGCGTGTTCGGGTTCACACCCGAAGAGATCGAGGGTCGCGCGATCACATCGCTCCTGCACGCCGAGGACGCTTCGCGCGGCGAGGCGATGTTCACCGAGGCGGCGCTGCGCCCGGGCGTCACGGCGCCGAGCGAATGGCGCGTCCAGCATCGGGACGGGCGGTGGCTCTATGTCGAGGCGGTCGGCACGAACCTCACGCACGAGCCGACCGTGCGCGGGATCGTCATCAATACCCGTGACATCACCGAGCGCAAATCGCTCGAGGCGCAACTCGTCCATCAGGCATTCCACGATCCGCTGACAGGACTCGCCAACCGCGCATTATTTCTGGACCGCGTGACGCACGCGCTCGCGATCACCGGGCGCCACGGCCGTCACCCGGTCGCGGTGTTGTTCCTCGACATCGACAACTTCAAGACGTTGAACGACAGCTTCGGCCATCTGCCGGCCGATCAGCTGCTGTCCACGATCGCGCGGCGTCTCTGCGACGCGGTCCGCACGAGCGACACCGTTGCGCGCCTCGGTGGAGACGAGTTCGCGATCCTGCTCGAGGATGCGTCCGGGCCTATGGCGCCGACGGCGGCGGCCGAGCGCATTACCGCGGCGCTGCGGGAGCCGTTCATTGTCGACGGGAAAGAGGTTTACGCCTCGGCGAGCATCGGGATCGCGGTCGCGACGCCAGATCTCAGCCCATCCGAGCTGCTGCGCAACGCCGATACCGCGATGTACCAGGCGAAAGCGCGCGGGAAGGCGCGGTATGAGCTCTTCGAGGCGAGCATGTACGCCGAGACGATCGCCCGGCTCGAGATGGCGGCCGAGCTCCGCCAAGCGGTCGAGCGGAATGAGCTGTCGCTGCGCTATCAGCCGATCCTCGACCTGGCGAGCGGCGCGATCGTGGGCGTCGAGGCTCTGCTGCGCTGGGAGCATCCGCGGCGTGGGACGCTGACGCCGCCGGAGTTTATGGCGGTGGCCGAGGAGACCGGGCTCATCGTGCCGATTGGGCGATGGGTGTTGAGAGAGGCGTGTCGCCGGGCGCGACGCTGGCAGCTCGCGCACCCGCGCGTGATGCCGCTCACCATCAGCGTCAACTTCTCCGCGCAGCAGATTCAGCATCCGACGCTGATGGAGGCGCTGCGCTCGGCCCTCGTCGAGTTCGAGCTGCCGCCGTCGACGTTGGTGCTCGAGGTCACGGAGAGCGCGCTCATGCAGCAGACGGATCTCATGCTGACGCACTTGAGGGCGCTCAAGACGCTGTCCGTGCGCGTGGCGATCGACGACTTCGGCACCGGGTACTCGTCGCTCGGCTCGCTTCGGCAGTTTCCGATCGACATCCTCAAGATCGCGAAGCCGTTCGACGACGTGGGGCGCGCTATCATCGGGCTTGGGCAGACGCTCAAGCTGCAGACGAGCGCCGAAGGGATCGAGTCCGAGGGGCAGCTCGCTCAGCTACGCGTGCTCGGCTGCCACCTCGGGCAAGGGAACTACTTCTCGCGTCCGATCACGGCCGACGCGATGGATACGCTGCTCGAAACGCCGCTCTCGGCCGCCGTCCCTCAGCCGGTCGTGTAGCGAACCACGACCGGGCGATGGGTCTTGAGCGACTCATCGACGGCGTCCGCCAGCGCATTTCTCCGCTCGTCCAGCGTGGCATCGGCCGGGACATCGATCGCCGGCTTCTCGCTCGGCAGGGCGCACGTCACGAGGATCGTGATCGGGTTGAACATGCCGATCGTCACGATGCTCACCAGCGTGTTCGCCGGCGTCTGGCCCCTGCGTACTTTCGCCAGGCCATCCTGGCACTGCGCTGCCGCCTGGGCCACGGCGGCCGGCACCACACCATATACGAACGTCGTCGCCCACTGCTTTGCGGCGGTAACGCGCGCTGACATCGACGTCGAGTCTTGAGCGCGGGCGGCGGACGTGATCGAGATCACACTGAGGAGGAGAGCGATTGCGCGGCGCATACGAGCGACTCCGAGAACTTGGTGCAGGATCGAACGCAGAACTTCGAGGTGTCTGCATACTACACGTGCTTGATCACCTGACTTACTCACTCATGCGCGCGCACGCCTGCGGCGTGACGCGCATCACACGAGACGCGCGCACGCGCATGCCGCAGATACGCGATGTCGATCTGTGAGACGCGAGATGGTCGTGTACGTTAGCGCCGACACGTTCGGGGACTCGCGATAGGCGCCCGCGCACGCGCATGTCGCAGATGCGCGATGTCGATGCGTGAGACGCGAGATGGTGCTAGGGCCGCAAGCGAACTTGCCCGCAGGCGCGTGTGCGTCACCCGCCGGCACGTTCGCGGCACTCACGATGGGCGCCCGCGCACGCGCATGTCGCAGGTGCGCGATGCCGATGAGTGAGACGCGAGATGGGTGCTGGGGCCGCAGGCGAACTTGGCCGCAGGCGCGTGTGCGTCACCCGCGGCACGTTCGCGGCACTCACGATGGGCGCCCGCGCACGCGCATACGCAGGTGCGCGATGCCGATGAGTGAGACGCGAGATGGGTGCTGGGGCCGCAGGCGAACTTGGCCGCAGGCGCGTGTGCGTTGAGCCACGGCCCGTTCGGGGCTCGCGGTGGGCGCTCGGTGGGTGCTCACTGGGCGCGCGACGGCGATTACGCGTTCGCCGAAGGTGACGCGCACAAAAAAAGGGCCGCGTGCCATGTCGACACGCGGCCCCCGAGATGCAGCTGCGGCTACTTCGCCGGAGCGCCCGCCATCCAGCGCTTCACACCCTTATGCCCGGAGCATGCCCCTGACCGCACGCTGCCGTCCCAGAACATACCGTCGGTGCACTGCGCGATAGCGCCGACGGAGTCGGCAACCGCGCCGGTCTTCGTCGGCTTGGGAGCCGTAGCCGGAGCCGGAGTCTGATTGGGGATCTTCCCACCCCCGGGTGTGCTGGTTGTCATGGCACCGGTAGGCGAAGCTGTAGCGATGCCACCGTGGTGTGAGCATGCCCCTTGCCCACCCTTCGAGGTCGTCCCGTCCTTACACGTGACCATCGACGCCGTCGCTGTCGACTGCGCTCTCCCCACCGCCGGCGCAAACACGATCGCGCCAACGATGCATGCCGCTCCCATCACGAGTTGCCGCATAAGCCTCTCCTATTTTCTGAAAACGTGCGCCCAGGTCGGATCTATTGTCAACCACGCCGGCGTGAGATAGAACCCAGGGACTTTCTCGGCAACCGCGAGCGCCGCCGCCGCACTGTCGGGCTGGCCAGCCAGCAGGAAGATGCGCGCCAGTAACATCTCGGTATAGGGCCCATTCTGCCGATCAGTCGCGATGGGATCGGCCGCCACAGCTTGCCGTCCATGGCGCACCGCATCCTCGCGCCGCCCGTCATACGCCTCGGCCACGCCGAGCAGCGCAATATCCTGAGCGCCGGTCCCTTGGGCAGCAGCCAGCGCGGTGTCGGCGTACGCCTTCGCCGCATCCGCCCGCCCGCGCAACCAGTAGGTGTGCGCGAGCGCCAGCGCCCAATCCCGCCGCGAGTTTTCCCCGGGCCCCAAGCCCAAGAGCGCCCGCTGCTCGGCGTCGTCGAGCACCCAGTACAGGTCGTAGGTCGTCGCGACGTACGCGAAGAGCGCGGCCGAATCGACACCCCGCGCGCTCGCATCGTGCAGGACACGCCGCGCACCCTGGAGATCGCCGCCCATGAGATAGGTCATGGCGTCGAGCTCGATGATCTCGAAGTTGGTGGGCGCGACATCGAGCGCTCGCTCGAGCGTCGCGCGCGCGCCGCCCAAGTCACCTTGCCCACGCTGCGCATACGCCTTCGACTCCAGCAGCGCGAGACTCGTCGGATCGACACCGAGCCCATGCTCGGCCGCCTCGCGCGCCCCGGCGAAGTCGCCTTTGCGATTGAGCGCATCGGCGAGTCGCGTGGCCGTTAACACGGACCGCGGATCGAGCGCCAGCGCATGGCGCAGCCGCTCGATCGCGGCATCGAGCCTCCCCATGTTGATCTCGTTCACGCCGGCCGCCGTGAGCAGCTCGACGTTCTCGGGCGCGGCGGCGAGCCCGATCGAATCCTCCGACAGCGCCCGCGCGAAATCGCTTGGGCCATTCGCGTAGTAGGCGCCGAGCGCTTGGTGTCCCTCAGGAAGCGCCGGGCTAAGCCGCAGGGATCGCTCGGCTGCCGTGCGCGACTCGGCGAGCACGGATGGCGACGCGTCCGCCAGGTACAGGCGCGAGTCGACGAGCGACAGCCGCGCCCAGGCGGCCGCGAACGACGAGTCGAGCGCGACGGCTTGGCGGAACGCGGCGGCCGCCTGTCGCGCCACTTCGGCCGACGGTGTCGCCGTCCCGGCCGTGATCGTGCGCGGCAACAACGCCAGACCCTGGAGGTAGGCATCGTGCGCCGCGATGTTCTCGGTCAGGCGGGCGGTCATTTTGCGCTTGGCGCTGGTGCCGAGCGCGAGGCCGAGCTCCGAGGCAACCTGGCCGGCGATATCGGCCTGTACGGAGAACACGTCGGAGGGATTGGCCTCGAACGCCTGCTTCCACGTCGTCGTCGGCGCCGGCGACGACGTCACTTCGACCAGCTCGGGACTCACACGCACGTGGGATGCGCCGTCCCAGCTCACGGTGCCGACAAGGAGGTAGCGGACGCCGAGCTCGTGCGCGATCTGCTGCAGGGTCTTCTCCGTGTGGCGATACTGCTCGGAGCTGCCAGTCGCGATAACGCTGAGCCCTGCGATCGACGAGAGCTTCCCGCGGAGCTCATCGGTCAGTCCCTCGGCGAAATACTCCTGCGTGCTGGCGCCGATGTTGTTGAACGGAAGCACAGCGAGGACTTTCGACGTGCCGCCGCGGGCAGGCCACCGGGCAACGAGCAAAGTCAGCGCGGCGACGGCGATGCCCAGCGCGATCCACGCGACGTAGGGTCGACCACGCGGCGGCTTCATTCCCGCCGACAGTGATTGCGCGAACTCGCCGGCCGTGGCGAAGCGATCGGCGGGCATCGGTTGCAGTGCTTTCCGAAGCGCGAGGTCGATCGTTTCAGGGACGGACGGGCGATCTTTGCGCACCGAGACGGTGCCGGTCCACAGGCCAGTCGGCGGCACACCGGCGAGCATCTCGTAGAGCACCGCCGCCAGGCTGTACACGTCCGTGCGTCCATCGATCGACCGCTCGGCGTGCGCCTGCTCGGGACTCATGTACCGCGGGGTCCCGATCGCCATACCGACTTCGGTCAGCGCATGATCCCCGTGACCGGGGTTGACGGCCCGCGCGATGCCGAAATCCGCGACCAGCGCATGCCCGCTCGACAGGAGAATATTTTCGGGCTTGATGTCGCGATGGATGACACCGTGCTGGTGCGCGTACTCCAGCGCATCGGCGACCTCGCGCGCGATTTGCACGGCAATCTCGACCGGCAGCTGCTTTTGGCGATTCAGCCGCGAGCGGAGCGTCTCGCCGTCGACATACGGCATCGTGAACCACAGGAGCCCCTGGGCCTCGCCTGAGTCGTGCACGGCGAGGATGTGCGGGTGCTGCAAGCGCGCGGCGAGCGTGATCTCGCGCCGAAAGCGCGCAGGCCCGAGGCTCGCAGCCAGAGGCTCGTGCAGCACCTTGAGTGCGACGGAGCGATCGTGCTTATGATCGTGGGCCAAGAATACCGTCGCCATGCCGCCGCGACCGATCTCGCGTTCGACCGTATATCCTGACCCAAGCCCCGCTTGCAGTTGATCTAAGAGCTCGCTGCTCACCGCAGCAAACTATTCGATCACTTCATAGTGGTCGACGTGGTTGTCCCTCTCTACTAGGAAGCGATCATCCTCGGGATAGAAGACGGCGCGTTCGGGCGTGGGACCGGCGAACGCACGGACAGCGTCCCAGCCGTCCCAGAGGGACACGAGAAAGAACTCGGTTTTGCCGTCACGCTCCCGGCGGAGCGCGATCACGCCCTTGTTACCCGGCGTTGCCTTGTACTCGCGAATACCGGTCTTTCGGAGGTATTCCACGTACGCGTCGCCATCGCTCGCCTTCGTTGCCCCACGCCAGGTCCGCGCGATCATCTCCTCTCCTATCGAAACGTTCCGGGACTCACTTCGTACACCCGATGATAGGAACCAATCTCGTCTTCGGGTCGCCAGATCCCGAGCTGTTGTTCCCAACGGACCGGATTGAGCCGGCGGCCGCGGAGCGTGACGAATCCGGCCGCGCGCTTGGTGATCACGCCGAGCTTTCTGAGATCCGCCAGGCCGCGGATGGCGGTCGCATGGCGCTCAGCCACAAGTCGGCGGGCCGAGAGTGGGCCGATCCCGGGGACCCGCATGAGCGTCTCGTAGTCGGCCGTTGTCACCTCGACTGGGAACGACGCCGGATGCGCGAGGGCCCAGGCGCACTTGGGGTCGGTTATTAGCGGCAGATGACCGGTGTCGTCATAGACGATCTCGCCCGGTCCGAATCCGTACTGGCGCAGGAGATAATCCACCTGATAGAGCCGCTGCTCTCTCAGAGCGGGTGTCGCCCGGGTGTTCTCCATGGGCGTGTCGCGGATCGGGCGGAATGCTGAGAAATGCGCATGATGGATTCCGCCTCCGGCGTACAGCGCCGTCACGCGGCCGACGATCGACCGGTCATCATCGGGCGTGGCACCCACGACGAACTGCATCGTCATGCCGGCAACGCCACCGGGCGCCAAAAGATCGCGCCGCTTCCCATCGCGCTCGGCTTCGCGCGCGAGGTTGACGAGCGTGCGTGAGCGCTCCAGGCTGACCAGCGTTTCTCCGAGACTCTTCTCCGGCGCGATCTGCTCTAACGTCTGACCGCATGGGGTCTCGAGGTTGATCGACACGCGACTCGCTAGTGCCGTTAGTCGCTCGATCTGCGCCGGTTGACCGCCCGGAGGCATCTTCACGTGCACGTAGCCCGTGAATTGGTGCTTCACTCTGAGCAATTCCAAAACAGTGATCAGGTCGTCGATCACCTTTTGCGGCCGACCAGGGATGCCGGTGGTAATGAACAGCCCCTCGCACCAACCCTTGGCCCTCGCCGCGAGGAAGATCTTGACGAGCTCCTCGGGCTTGAGCAGCGTCCGCGGCATGTTCCGGTCGCGGCGCATGGGGCAGTAGTGGCAGTTGTAGCTGCACGCATTCGTCATGAGAATGCGCAGCAGCGTCGTCTTCCACCGCCCGACTCGCACCTGTCTGATATTCAGCGGTCGGAGCGCGCCGACCGACTTCGTATTGCGCAGCCGCGGCGGTCGCGGTCCCTCGCGATCGTCGGTCGCCAGATCTGTCAGGATCGCGAGCTTCTGTTCGAGCGGAAGATCCTTCTCCACTCCAACACTGTACCCGAAGATATCCCGAAAGTCAACAGGGCACACCCCCGGATGCGAGAGACCCCGAGGATTTCTCCCCGGGGCCCACGCCAGCCTCGCAAGTGTTTCTAACATAAGCAATCTCACTCGTGCGGGCAATGGCGCTAGCTAGCGTGCCCGGAGCGGGACTCGAACCCGCACGACCCTTTCGGATCGCCAATTTGCGAGACTGGCGTGTCTACCAATTCCACCACCCGGGCACTCTACGCTCTGGATGAGATTGGATGCTGCGACACACGCCCAACAAATCGTTCGCAACTAGCTAGCGACTCGAATCTCATAGACTCGAGCCGCTAGCCCGTCATCGTTTCGTGGCGCTGTGTAGCGTATCCGACGATGAGCCCGAGGATCGCGCCGGGGAGCATGATCTGCCAGTAGTAAGGCTTCTGGCCACTCGATACCTGCAGCAGACACACGCCGTACGCGAGCAAGAGTCCGACGGCGAGGCCGAAGGCGAGGCCGAGGGGGAACGAGTGGACCTTGCGGGCGAAGACGCCGATCAGGACGCCCGTGATGAGTCCCTTGATGGTCGAGCCGACGACGATGCTGACGATCAGTGGGGCGGTTTCGGGGGCCGAGACGAGCGCGGAGAGGCCGTCGAAGATGCCGAGCGCGCCGCCGAGGATGAGGCCGTACAGTGGAGTTTTCATGCGCTCTATTCCACGAATAGAGCCGAATCCTTTAGCGCCAGGCGATCAATAGCACGCGCATGACCATGTAGGCGCCGACGAGCGCGAGAGCGACCGCGTGTTTGGCGGCCAGCCGTGCCAGGCGTTCGGTGAGGGGCTCATGGTAAACCGATACGCGCTCTCCCGCGAGATGCCGGGCAACGTCAGCGGCGAGCGCCTGCACACTCTGGTAGCGATCGTCCGGATGCTCGGCCGTGGCCGCCAGAGCAATCGCATCGACCGCCGGATGCTCGCCGGAGCACAGACACTCGAGAACGGCGCCGAGCGCATAGATGTCGGTGCGCGCATCGCACAGGTCCGCGTGTCCGTCGAGCTGCTCGGGCGCCATGTATCCAGGCGTGCCCACGACCGTGGCGGCCGTCGTCTCCGAATCGCCGAGCACCCGCGCGGTCCCCCAGTCGAGCACGAGCACTTCGCCGAACGCCCCGATCATCACGTTCTCGGGCTTGAGATCGCGATGGATGACACCGGCCGCGTGCGCGAACGCGATCGTTTCGCAGATGCGGAGGAAGATGCGCAATTTTTCGTGAGACTCGGCCGCGGTCGCGGCGTACTCGTCGAGCCGCGCTCCGCGCACGTATTTCATGACATAGTACGGCCGCCCATCGCCGAGCACGCCATAATCGTGCACGGGCACGAGGCCGGGATGCTCGAGTCGCGCCAGGATGCGAGCTTCCCGCGCCAGCCGCTCGGCCCTCGCGTGATCCTCGACGCTCAGAACCTTGATGGCGACCTCGCGCTCGAGCGCATGGTCGAGCGCCACGTACACGGTGCCCATGCCACCGCGTCCGATGATGTTTCGAATTTCGTATCGTGTCCCGGTCAGGTCGGGCCAGTCCGTGAGTCCCCGGAGGTGCTCGACCATCGCATCGGAAAGTCGCATCATGCGCCGAGCAGCGCGCGCGTTTCGCGGCGCAACTCCTCATCTGTAACCGTGAGCGTGCGAAGGCGATCCAGCACGGCCAATCGTAACGCACGGCGTGCCGCCGCGAGATAATTTGTAATCTGGGAGACAGGTAGGTCGAACTCGGCCGCCAGCTCGGCGTACGTCGGCCGCGCCGCTAGCTCAGCGCCCTCGACGTCGTAGCGCAGGAACACACGGTACACAATTTCGCGTCCTTTGGCGGCGAACTGCAGCCGGATGATTGCCAACGCGTCAGCTAACACGGCACGCACCCACTCGCGCTCGAAAAGTTCGTCGGGTGCCGGCTCTCGACCGGTGAGCGGCACCGTGATGACGCCGCCACCGCGCTTCGCCCGGCGTACGGACGCGTGCGTATTGCGCACATGGCCGTCAATACACAAACGCAAATACGTGCGAAAACGAGACCGGGCCGGGTCGTAGCGCTCCAACACGGGCACGAGTAACGCGCGGGTGAAGAACCCTTGTGTGAGATCCTCGGCGTCCGCCTGATCCACTTGCCATCGCGCCGCGATATACGCGCACACGGGCCGCCAGTATCCCTCGGCCACGACGCCGAGCGCCCGCGAGCGGGTTTCCGTATCAGCGCTGCCGAGCGCTTCGATGACCGACAGGCGTGTCGCGGGGAAGACCGTGTGCATGGGGGGACGAAGATCCTTGCCCCGGTGATGTTCCGCTAGTGCGGAGTCACACTGTCCTCACCGGGCGTGATAACCCACGATGCACCGTCGCTCTTGACAACCCATCCCGCGGGAAGCGCCAGCGACCAATCCCCGGCTTGCCATTTTTTCGCGGACGCCAACCGCCCTGCCGTGAAGGCCTGTCCCTCGAGCGGCACGCGCAGCTCTGTCCAGTCCGCGGTGACGAGCCCACCGTTCACCGCCAACAACTCGCCGCCGTCGTCGGTTTTCCAGACCATGTTCGGCATAACATTGCCGTTGGGACCGAGCGCGACCTGCGCACGGTAGTCGAACGAGATGCGAACAACCTTCGGCCGGATGCGCACGGTCGGCCCCGTCACGAACACAGCAGTCAACGAGTCCAGCTGCGCCTTGCGCTTCGTCCAACGCGCCTGCTCGGCGGCAACAATGTCTGCTTCGTTGTATCGCTTGCCGACGGTGGCTTCGAGCACGAGCGCGCCGAGGTCGGTCGTGTCGCTCAGTCCCCGCCGCCAGCCGGGTCTCACCCGATCGAGCAGGAATGCGTACGCGGTCCCGGTCAAATAGGGGAAGCGTCTCACCCACGACTGCTGTGGCGCTTCCGGCGCGCGCAACACGGCAACGAAACCCGAGGAGTCCGTGAGACCCCATCCGGTATACTCGGGCAGGCCCTCGGAGAGCTCGAGGGCAAGCTCGCGACGGCGCTCCTCTGGCGAGGCGCCGGCGATCCTGTGCGCGCGAAAGACCAGGGCTGCCGGAAGCGCTCCATCGACCCCCGACAGCGCATCAGCAAGCGCGGCGATTTCCATACGGAGCCACAGCCGGCCGGACGGCCCGTCGAGATAATCGAAGCCACTGCCGTTCACCGGCTCATCCGGCCGCGGCAACACGCTCGGCTGCATCACGTGCATCGCTTCGTGAATCAAGAGACGCGACGCGGCGGTGAGGTCGCTCGGGAGCGGGAGCACAACCATGGCCCACCGGCGGCCCCACCGATCGATCGACGTATTCGCGGGCGCGACCCCGGGCGGAAGCGGCCCGACCCACAATGAGTCGGTGGTCATCGTGTACCCGGTCGTGTCGGGCTTGCGCGTGAGATACACGCGCTGGCCGTCGACGCCCATCCACTCCAGCGTGTCGAGCCGCGTGTTCCACAGCCGACCGCCCTCGCGCGCGAGATCCGCCCGCGCCGCATGCACGGCGGCGGCGAATCCGAGGGCCGCCAGTTTACTCAGCGCGAGTAGCACTGGCGGGCAAGTGTTCTTGGAGGTAGCGGGTCAGCAGACCGTACAGATGCCGGGAGGTGTTCTCGCCCTCGCAGATGCAATGCGTGCGATTCGGGTAGTCCATCATGGTGAACTGCTTGTCCGCGGCCACGAGTGCGTTGATCAGCGCTTCGCTGTTCTGGAAGTGCACGTTGTCATCGCCAGAGCCGTGGACAACGAGCAGGTCGCCGCGGAGTCCACCGACGTACGAGAGCGGCGAGGCTTCTTTGTACTGTTCGGGGTTCTCGTCGGGCAACCCTAAGTATCGCTCGGTATAGATCGTGTCATAGAACCGCGAGTCCGTCACTGGAGCTACCGCCATCCCCATGCGGTACAGCTCCGGGGAACGGAAGAGGAGATTGAGCGTCATCGTGCCGCCATTGCTCCAGCCCCACACGCCGACGCGCGTGGCATCGGCCCAGCCACGACTCACAAGCGCTTTCGCCGCGCCCGCTTGGTCTTGTGACTCCAGTGGGCCCGAGTGCTTGTAAATCGCCTTGCGCCATGCACGGCCGCGGGGCGTCGGTGTGCCGTGATTGTCGACCGATGCCACGACATAGCCGAGCTGCGTCAGCATGAGATGCCACAGGTATTGCTGACCGCCCCATTGGTCGAGCACCGTTTGGGCAGCGGGACCACCGTAGACGAAGAAGAGCACCGGATATTTTTTCGTCGAGTCAAACGCGGGCGGCTTCATGATCCAAGCATCTTGCCCATCCAGTCGCGAAAACTCGACGGGGCCACGCGCCAGCGCACTGACCGTATGCGCGAGGCGTGAATTATCCGTCACCGTGCGGGTGACGTGATGATCGGCGAGCCGCACGATCTCGACGACCGGCGGCTTGTCAAACGATGACCACTCGTGAATAGCCCACTTGGCGTCGGCCGAGAGCTCGTAGTCGTGCACACCGGGCTCGGACGCCGGCGTCACGCGCTCAGCGTGCCCAGTTCCGTCGAGCTTCGTGCGAAAGAGGTACAGTTGCGTCGCGTTCTGGGGCGAGGCCGTGTAGTAAATGACGCCGCCAGCCGAGTCGACGCCGACCGTGTATGCCTGACCGAACGGACTGTTCGGCGTTGCGACATCCGCGTTTGCCGGTGAGATCGCCTTCGTCGTGCGACCGTCGCGCGAGATCACGTAGAGGCGGCGCCAGCCATCGCGCTCGCTGACCCACAGGAAGCGCTGCCCGCGCTCGAACCATCGCATGTCGTCCACCGCGTCGACCCAGGCGCTATCGCGCTCGGTGAGCACGGTCGTGAGCGCACCGGTGCGAGCATCGCCGAGGATAATCTGGTTCTCGTTCTGCACGCGATTCATGCGCTGGACGACGACGGCATCGCTCGTCCCCGCCCACATGAGCCGCGCGATCAAGAACGCGCGTGGGTCGCCGGGCAGCGCGAGCCAACGCGTGGCACCGCCCGTGGCGTCCACGATGCCGACGCGGGCCGCGGAGTTCGGCGTGCCCGCCTTCGGGTACTGCACGGGATTGATATAGGAGTACAGCGAGTCCGTGTCGTCGATGAGATCGTAGTCGTGGACGCCGGAGTCATCGAGCTGCCAGTAGGCGATGCGGGTGCCGTCCGGGCTCCAACGGAAGCCATCGCGATCGTTGAGCTCTTCTTCGTAGACCCAGTCGAAGGTCCCGTTGATAATCGTCGGCGACCCGTCGGTCGTGAGCGCCGTGATGTTGCCGTCGGCGACGTTCTCAACGTAGAGGTTGTGCTCACGCACGTAGGCCACGCGGCTGCCATCGGGCGCCCACTTCGCGAACATGAGTGTCGATGGCTTGGCGGGGCCGCCGAGCTTCCGTAGTGTGCCGGCGGTGAGATCGTACACCCAGTAATCGCCGCGCGTGTTCTGTCGCCACACGCGTGCGGAGTTCGTGAACAGCAATAATTTCTTTTCGTCCTGCGAGAACGTGTATTCCTCGATGGCCAGCTCCTGATTCGCGCCGGCCGGAACGAGTTTGTCGGCCGGCACCATGACCGAACGAGCCCCCGTCGCCGCATCGTAGCGCACCAGATCGCCGCCCCGCGTGCCCCGCTCGAATACGGTGTACGCCGGTGATTTCGGGAGCCATTGGAGGCCGCCGCTGCGATCGGTCGCAAAGTCGCCCGAGAACAGCCGGTCCATCGTGACCCGTGCCGGGTCCGACTGCTGGGCACCGGCGGTCGCGCCGGCGACGAGCAGGGCTACAAGATATTTATAGCACGCGCGATCAAGACGGTGACCGTCGTAAACGCGATCGTGGCTTGCAGCATCATGAGTACTTTCGCCCATTGGGACAGCACCGGGGTGTCGGTCGGTGAGAAGGCTGTACTGGTCGTGAACGCGAGAAAGAGATAGTCGACGAAGCCCGGCCGCCAGCCCGGCGTCTTCTTCATGAACTGCGGAAAGTAGAACGCCCCATCCTGATGCCCGCGCGATTCCCGCAGGTTGGGGCCACCGGCGTCGAGCTTCCAGTACCAATAGGCGAACACGAGCACGTTCGTCACCCACAAGTCTGCCGCCGCCTTGAGCAGCGCTGCCGGCGGCTCCTTATGCGTCGGCAACGCCGCCGCCAACGATAACACTGCCGCGATCAGCTCCGCCGTAATAATTACGGCGAGCACCACGCTCATCGAGTGGTTGACTTGGTGGAGCCCACGCCGTCTGGTGTAGATAATGGGGACCAACAACACGCACACGATGACGAGCAGCAGCCACGGGGGCCCGGCCGTCATCGAGCGCGGCAGCGCGAACTGAAGCATCCCGATGGCCAGCAGCGCGATCACCGCCGGCCACCGAGGCTCAGGCGCTAGCCTTTGAGGTATTTGGCTAGAAATGCTGTCGTGCGTAGCCATGCGTCGTCGGCCGCGGCCTTGTCGTAGTGCTGGCCGGACGGATTGGCGAATGCGTGTTGGGCGCCGTCGTAGACCTTGACCTCGACGATCCGGTGTTCCGCCTGGAGCGTAACCTCCATCTTCTTGACGCTGTCCACCGGAATCCCGCCGTCGGCGCTGCCGTAGAGACCGAGGAACGGCGGCATCTTGGCGAGCTTCTGCGGATCGGTCACGGGCGTGCCGTAATAGGCGACGTCGGCGTCGATCTGCGACGCGTCGTTGAGCGCTTCCTGTATGCTCCACGCCCCGCCGAAGCACCAGCCGAGCACGCCGACTTTCTTGGCGCCGTGGGATTTCACGTACGAGACGGCGGCGTTCAAGTTCGCCAGCGCGTCGGCGGGATTGTGCACGACGTCGATCACCAGATTCCGCGCGTCGTCGGG
This sequence comes from Gemmatimonadaceae bacterium, assembly GCA_035486035.1. Lineage (GTDB taxonomy): Bacteria > Gemmatimonadota > Gemmatimonadetes > Gemmatimonadales > Gemmatimonadaceae > DASRDS01. The sequence goes on along the minus strand of DATHNL010000115.1, from coordinate 12,766 downwards.
CGTCTGCGCCGATTTCCCATGGTAGAGATCGACGGCGAGTACGGTGTAGCCTTCGCCGGCGAGCCGGCGGGCTTCCATCCGGACGTTGTCGTTCAACCCCCACCATTCATGGATCATCACGACCGCCGGGTTGTGCCCGGACCCTTTCGGGTGCGCGAGATAACCCGTCGTTGAACCCGCGTATGCGACCGTCTCCGTGTCCACGTCGGCGCGCGGCGCGATCCAGGACGCGTTCGCGACCGGGCGTTCATCGTGGTGCATCCGGTACATCATCGCGGCGTAGTCCTGCTGGGCATTCGCCTGCGCGGCCACCGCGGCCAGCGCAAGCACGAGGCTCAAGCGTGAGATATGTGCTCCCGGTGTGTGTAAACGTTGGCGCTGCGCCCTCTCAAGAGTCCCACAATCGCAATGCCGGCCGACTCGGCCAATCGTATCGCCAGCCCCGACGGCCGCGATACCGCCGCCAGCAACGGCACCCCCACAATACTCACCTTCTGGACCAGCTCATACGATGCCCGACTCGTCATCACGACAAAGCCCTGGCTCGCGTCTATTTTAGCCCGCGCGAGCGCGCCGATCACTTTGTCCAGCGCATTATGTCGCCCGACATCCTCTCTGACCACCTCGAGCGTCCCGTCCGCCGTTGCCCAGGCCGCGGCATGCACGGCGGCCGTCGCTTGGTTCAACGTCTGCCTACCCATCAACGCTGACTCCGCGCGCCAGAGGGCCTCGGGCTCGATCGGCTGCCGCGGCGGCGCCACGGTTCTCGGCGGCCGTAGCGCGTCCGTGATGGTTTGCACGCCGCACAGCCCGCATCCCGTGCGGCCCACGAGTTGCCGGCCGCGTTCGGCTAATCTCTCACCTAACGATTGCGGGATCACGATCTGGATCTCGACGCCCTGGTTATACGGTACGACCGTGATCGATTCTATTTGATCGGGCGAGGCGACGATTTCTTCCGTCAGAGAGAACCCGATCGCAAAATCCTCGTAATCTGCTGGCGTCGCCATCATCACGACATGCGGCCGATTGTTGTACGCGATGGCGACCGGCACTTCCTCGGCGACGTCGGCCGAGCCCTCGCGTTCGGTGTCGCCGTCGAGTCGCAGGAATTGGCGGGTTCGGGCGGGTTTCGCGTAGCCGAGCCCGAACAGAGGGTGGGTCGGGCTTAAGTCTTCGGCCACGTGAGCTGATCGATGGTCGCGCCGAGCGTGAGCGAGTCAGCCACGCGCACGGCCGCGGCGGCGACGGGGGTCGGGGGCTCGCGGTCCGCGACGATGAGCCCGATCTCGTGCGAGACTTCGGGCTCGACGAGCGGGATCGCGATCATGTCCGGGAGATTCCCAATGACCGCGAGCAGGGTCTTGGGGAGTACGGCTGAATAGTTACCAAACCGCAAGTGTGAGGCGAGGGCCACCATCGTGTTGGCCTCGACGTGGGGGCGCGCCGTCGCGCCGACGGAGCGAAAGTGTCCGTCGAGGATACGCCGGTTCTGCATGTCGGGGGTCATGAGGCAGAGCGGCAGATCGGCTGCTTCGCGCCAGCCGACGCTCGTGCGGTGACCCATCGGGCCCAGTGCCGATGTGATCAACACGTAGCGCTCGCGATAGAGCGGCACTGTGCGCACGCGGGCGAGGGGCTCGTTGTCGAGGTACGAGATGCCGGCGTCGAGCGTGAAGTCATCGAGGCCGCGCTGGATCTCGATCGACGTGAGCGACCAGATCGTCGTGCTGGCGGCGGGATAGCGTTCCACGAATGGCGCGGTGACCAGGGCGACCATCGGGAGTGCCGCCGGGATCGCGCCGAGTCGGAGTCGGCCGACCAGACCACCGTGCGTTTCGCTGACGTCTTGGCGCAGGCCGTCGACATCGGACAGAATGCGCTGCGCCCAGGCGAGCACTCGCTCGCCTTCGGGCGTGAGGCCCCGAAACCGCTGGCCGCGCTCGACGACCAGCACGCCGAGGCTGTCCTCGAGCTGTTTGATGCCCGCTGAGAGCGTTGGTTGCGTCACATGGCACACGGCGGCGGCGCGCGCGAAGTGCTTCTCGCGAGCGAGCGCCACGAGGTATTCGAGGTGCTTGATCAGCACATCTCAACCTGTGGGCCGCGGCCCACGAGAGCAACTAGCTCAGTGCGGTGCTGACGGCTTTTTTGGCGGCAGCGAGTCGGCCGGCGGCTTGGGCGGTTTCGCGACCGTGTCGCTCCCGGCCGACGCCGAGTCGCGGCGCATCTCGTGACGGACGAGCGAAGAGTCGCGGCGAGACGGAGCGCGAATCTTGGCTGTATCGATCGCGCCCGGGGACGTGACTTGCACCCGCTTCTGGAGCCGACGGCGCGTGGAGTCCTGCCGGGTGCTGTCCTGGCGGGTGCTATCCCTGGTCGTGTCTCGCCTGGTGCTATCCTGCGCTACGGCCGAGTTCGCTAGGGCCGTAAATTCAAACAGCGCAACGATAAAAAGCAGCCGTCGCATTGGACATCCTCCTCATCACAATGCGACGGGTGCAAGGTTAGTGCTGGGGCGCCGGCATTCCGGCGGGCATTTGCATCTGGGTATAGCCGGCGGGGACCGCGAACAGCGACGCGTCGAGCGACTTCTTCTCGACCTTCGTCGCGATCATGGTGGTCTGGCCATCCTCTTTCACGATCTTGAGGGGGAAACCGCCGCCGCTCATGGCGCCGGAAAACCCCGAGACGCGCGAGGAGTATTGCCGCATCAAGGGATTGCTCGCCCCGAATTGCGCGAAGTTTCCCATGCCGTGGGCGAGGCACACTGTCCCGCTCTTCGCGCCCTTGGCGTCGGTGCCGACGTAGTCATCGCACGGGACGCCGGCGACCACCTCGGAACCGGTTTTGGTGACACTGCCATGTATCGAATCGGGGAGAGTGGCCGTCTGCGGAATCGCCTGCGTCATGTACATGTGCTGCTGGTTCATGAGGATTGTCATCGTCATGGCGCTCATGTCCATGATGGCGCTCACGCCGCCCGGCATGCTGGGGTTGCTCATGTCCATGCGGACTTTGCTGCCCTTGGACGAGTACTGCCACGTGTCACCCTTATTGCCCATCTGATAGGTCACGACGCCTTCGAAGCTTCCCTGGGCGCCGGCCGTGGATGCCACGACGAGGCTCAAGAGCACCGCCATACGTCTCATCTCGCGCTCCCTCCATTTGGAGTTAATTCGAATCTACGCCGTCCAAGCGCCGCGGCCAGCAGCGCGTGCACCACTTGCCAGGCGAACGACCGATGCTCGTTCGCGCCGTTGATCAGCGCCTCGCTGATCCGTAAGAAACTGGGTCTCCCGCGCGCACCGACTACCAGACGCACGGCGTACCCGCGCTTATACAACAGATACCTCAGCCATCGAGCGTCCCGGAGCTCGGCGCCGAGCCGCGCCGCGACGAGCGCGCCATATCGACGAAACGATCGGTCGCGCAGAAAAGTCTCAGCTGCCCAGTCGGCCGAGCGGATGGCATTGGCGATGCCTTCGCCGGTGGCCGGATCAGCCAAGCCGGCGGCGTCGCCCAGGAGCGCGAAGTCGTCGCCGCCGATCTCTGGATATCCGGGGCGCATCGGATAGAGCGCGGACCCCACGACGGCGCCATGCTGTCCCCCAGGTGGGGCGATGGCTGCGACGGCCGAGTCGAGGCGCGCGCGCGTGCCGCCGGTGCTACCGGGCGCGGCGACGGCGCCGACCGAGCGATGATCCGGGCGCGGAAAATCCCAGGCGTAGCCATCGATCCCGCGCTCGAATCGCAGCACCATTTCGCCGGTGCCGCCGCTGGTTGGCACGTAGGCCAGTCGGGTCGGCTCCAGCGCGACGCGCAATCCGGGCGCCGCGGCCGCTCTCACCGTACTCGCGGCGCCATCCGCTCCGATCAGGAAACGCACGCGCGCCTCGGCGACGGACCAACCGCCTTGTGCCTCGCGAACCGGCGCGCGCACGGCCGCAACGGTCACGTGCGCGCCGGCCGAACGAGCGCGGTCGAGTTGCCATGCGCCAAGCGTGTGCCGGGCGATGATGTGGATCGGCCGCCGCAGCTGGAGCTCGAGCGGCGGAACATTTTGATCCGTCGTGATGCGCACGTGGTCAATCGGCCGCGCCCGCGGGAGCACTTCGGCGATCTCCGGCACGGCATCCGTTAGCGCAGCCGTGAGCCCGCCGCCGCATGGTTTCTCCCACGGCGCTCGCGGATCCCAGAGCAGCACGTCGACACCCCGCGCCGCCAAACGTTCGGCCACTCGCGCGCCCGCCGGTCCGGCGCCGACGACGCCGACCTCGGCGTCATACGATCCGCTCGTCATTTCTATTACTGTTCACTCATGACGCTTCTTATTCAATATTTGCTGGCTGCTTTGACGCTGCATACCTCCGCGCACTTGCACCTGCTGCGCTCGGAGCCGTCCGCGAACGATACCGTCGCGACGGCGCCGGCGGCGATCAAGTTCTGGTTCTCCGAGCGGCCTGAGGTCGCCGTGACAATGGTGAAGCTCGCCACATCCGCCGGCACACCCGTGCAGCTGGCACCGCTCGCGGTCGACACTGGCGCGCACGGGCCGCTCGTCGCCGCCGTTCGTGGGCAGATCGCAAAGGGCGCCTACACGGTCACCTGGCGTTCGACGGCCATGGACGGGCATCCGTCGTCCGGAAGCTTCAACTTCGTGGTGTCACACTGAGTGCTGGCACGGTACTCGGTGACATTGGTCGTTGGCTGACCTTCGTTGGCCTGACGACCGTTATCGGCGCCGTCGCTTTCTACTACGGAACCCTGAGTCGGGCGGGGATCGCTGACAAAGACGCGCTCGCGCGAAGCGTGGCGCGCCTTGGGACATGGGCGGCGGTCGTATTGATCCTCGGTGCAACGGTTCGCGCGTGGGATCAGTACGCGAGCCTCGTGGATCCGACGGGGACGATGGATGAGAAGCGCGCATTCGTCGGCGCGATGTTGCTGCACACAGAGTGGGGCCGCATCTGGATCGCGCAGGTCGTGCTCGCGGCGGCCGCGTGGTGGTCGTTCGCCAGGCGTGCCTGGCCGGTGACGCTCGTATTGGCGGCAGGACTGGCGTTGACGCCATCGCTCGCGGGACACGCCATGGGCGATCAGTCGCACCGGATCGTAACCATCGCGGCAGATGCGCTCCATGTGGCGGCCGCCAGCACGTGGCTCGGCACCCTCTTCGTGTTCGCGCTCGTCGTGATTCTCCCTCGCCATGAAGGCGCACTAGCATGCGTGCGGGCATTCTCGCCCGTCGCACTGATCTCGGCGAGCACGCTCGCGATCACCGGGCTCTGGGCGTCCTACGTCCACGTCGGCACCTGGTCCGCCGTGCTCGGCTCGACCTACGGTCGCACGCTCTGCATCAAGCTCGCGCTGGTCGCCGCGGTCGCCGGCGTCGGAGCCTACAACTGGCGCTGGGCCACGCCGAGACTCGCCGGCGGAGAGCAGCATGCGCTCCGCAACTCGGCGCGCGCCGAATTGCTCCTCGGCGCGCTCGTGTTGTTGGCGACAGCGATTCTCGTCGCTACGCCTTTGCCTGGCGAGATGACCGGGATGTAGCTCCCTCTAGCTCAAGCAGTCGGCGCTTGCGGTCGATGCCCCACTTGTAACCGCCCTTCCCGCCGTCCGTGCGCACGACACGGTGACACGGCACGACGATCGCGGCAGGATTCGCCGCACATGCACCGGCGACCGCGCGCACGGCCTTGGGACTGCCGATCGCCTCGGCGATTTCGGTGTACGTCCGAGTCGCGCCCGGCGGAATCTCCCTGAGCGCAGCCCAGACGCGCATCTGGAACGCGGTCCCACGGAGGTCCAATGGCAACGCCGAGAGACCGTTGCCGCGCTCGATTGACTCGACGATTGCCATGGCGGTCGCCGCGACCCCCGACTCGTCGCGCACGAGCGTCGCCTCGGGATACTCGTAGCCGAGCGTAGCCTCAAGGGCCTGCACTTTGTCGTCGAGCATCACCGTCGCGACCCCGCGATCAGTCATGCCGACGAGCAAGAACCCGAGCGCCGATGGAACGACCGCATAGCGAATCGTCACGCCCCGCCCGCCACGCCGATACGATCCCGGCCGCATGCCGATCTCCGTCGCCTCACGGCCATAGGTCGCCCGGCCCACACTCGCGCCTTTGCGCAGATCGCTCTTGAAGCGCTCTCGCTGCCGCGCTTCCTGGTAGGCCTTTGGCGAAACGCCGACCAGCCGCGTGAACGCGCGCTGGACGTGCCACGGGCTCAAGCCCACGGCTTTTCCGAGCCGGGCCAGCGGGACGCGCTGGCCGACTCGCGCATCGAGATACTCGCGCGCAGCCTGGACGCTGCGCTCGATGGGCGCGCCATCGGCCGCATGCGGCCGGCAGCGGCGACAGGGCCGGAAGCCCGCGTGCTCGGCCTCGGCCGGCGTGTCGAAGAACTGGGTGTTGTGCCGGTGCGGTCGCCGCGCCGGACAGCTCGGGCGGCAATAGATGCCCGTCGTCCGCACGGCCATAACGAACGCGCCGTCGAAGGAGCGGTCCCGGGTCGCAAACGCGGTCCACCGCTCGTCATTGGTCATCTGGGTTGGTTTGATCATGGAACGAAGATCACAACTCCGGCCCGCCGGAACGACCAAAACCTTGCTCTCAAACTCCGAAAGCTAAGCGCCTCTGAGAAGCGCCCCGACGGCCGCCCGGGAGGAGGCCCCTAACTTGGCGAGCACGCGCTCGGTATGCCGGCGGGCCGTATGCGGGCTGATCTGCAAAGACGCTGCGACGTCGTCATTTCGGCGGCCGGCGGCCAGGAGCCGGGTGACCTGGATCTCCCGTGGCGTGAGGCCAAACCGGAGCTTGAGGGCCGAGTCGTCCGGCGTGGGCGCGGGGCCGACGCGTTCGATGGCCACGAGCACGGTCGATGACCCCGCGAGCTCCTCGCCGGCGTAGCAGCCGCGGATACGGTACCGGTGCTGTGCCGTGCGCAGCTCCGAGCCAATGGCGCGGCGCGCCTGGGTGAGACTGCGCGCGCACGCGAGCATCGCGGTCCGGACGCGATCGCGCTCCCACTCATCGACCAGCATCCGCATGATCGCCGGCGTCTCGTGGAGCACGCGCCCGCTCGCTTCGACGAGCATGAGCCCTTCGCGCATCGCATCGAGCACTCGCAGGAACTCGGCCCTCCGCCGCGCGAAGCGCTGTCGCATCTCGATCCCCACCGCGAGCGCGGGTTGCAGCAGCCGCAGCATCGCCAGTGCTTTCTCGCCGAACGGCTGCACACCGCCGCGATAGCGCGTCACGACGACGACACCGAGACCTTCATTCGACCGGCAGATGGCCTGCATGCCCGCGAACTGATCGTCGTCGAAGACGGGGACGTCCGCGGGCGGCGGCACCAGGGGAAACGCGGCCGCGAACCCATCTTCGCTGAACGTCGGATCCGCGCCGGCCTCTATGGCCGGGACGAGCGTGAACATTGCGCCGTCGCAATCGAGCGCGCGCTTGATGGTCCGCGTGACCGTCCGCCGCCAATCATCGACTCGCTCGTGCGCGAGTGGAGAGAGCAGCGCCTCGGCTGCCGATTCCATCCTTTTGAGGTCAGTCGGCGAAAATGTCACGGACACGTCAAGCGACCTCGTCTTGCTGGGGCCACATGATACGATGTTTCCCTAGGATGCGGAAGATGGATAGTCGCGTCCTTTCCACCTCGACCGTACGCCGCGCCACCCGCGAATGGCTGAGGTGATCGTCATCGCCAGGTAGAGCGTTCCGGCCAGCGGGAGCGCGAGCGCCCAGGCGGGCGAGCGGCCGTAGAAACGCAGGACCGGGATGTACGTGGCCATCATCGTGGCCAACGCCGCGCACGCGGTCCACCGCGTATGAGAGTCGAATACGCCGAGCACCGGAAGAAAGAAGGCAAGAACCAGCATCGCGATGCATGCGACCAGCAGCAGTGTCGAGTATTGGAGCTGGGCGAACGCCGAGCGGGCGACCATCGACCATATGGGCCGCAGCCCGTGCATCGTTCGCCGACTGATTGCCGAGTGCGTGAGGCCAAGCCACGTTCGTCCGCCGCCTTGTTTCACTGACCTCGCCAGGGCGCAGTCATCGATGATCGCGTTGCGGAACGAGGCGAACTCTAGCCGAGCGGTCTCGATGAGCACGCAGCCGCCTGCCGCGGCCGCCACGATCTTGCTGCGACCATTCGATAGGCGAAACGGGTACAGCAGCTTGAAGAAGTAGACAAACGCGGGAATCAGCAATTTTTCCCACGCCGATTCCATCTCCAGGACGGCCATCAAGGACACCAAGGCAAAGCCTTCGCGCTGGCGTTGACGCAGCGCTGAAACGATGCCGGGCGCGAGCTCGATGTCCGCGTCGACGAGGAGTGTCAGCGGCGTCGATACCGTGCGGCGGCCTTGCTCGAGCGCCCACAGCTTGCCAACCCATCCGGCGGGCAACGGTTGGCCGGAGATGACCTCCGCACCAGCTTGCTGCGCGAGATTCGCGGTGTCGTCGGACGACCCGTCATCAATGACGACAACTCGTCCGACGCCTTGCGCCATGAGCGCGCCCACCGTGCGAGCGACCGTCGGTGCTTCGTCGCGTGCGGGTACTAGGGCCGTTACATCATCGTGGCGCAAAGACGCCGTGGACGGATCAGCATCCAAGCGCTCGACCGTACTCCACGCGCGCCACGGTGCGAGGAGGACGATCAGCCAGAGCCCTAAAGCCGCGGCAGCGATCAGCTCGATTTTCTGACCGGGAGCGGCTGGCGACCGGTTTGCTTGTACTTGATCTCGGGATCAGGCGCGAACGGCCCTTCGGTGCGCGGGCCACGCAGCGAGACGAGCATCGCCTTGATTGGATGCGCGAAGACATCGTCAACCGCCGATCCCTCGTACCCGCAGTGCGCCATGCAGTTGTCGCACTTGGGATTCTTGCCGGTGCCGTAGTTGTCCCAGTCCGTGTCGTCCATGAGCGCCTTGAACGACGGCGCGTAGCCTTCGTTGACGAGGAGGTAGCACGGCTTCTGCCAGCCGAACACGTTGCGCGTCGGTGTGCTCCACGGCGTGCACTCGTACGGCTGATTTCCCGCGAGGAAATCGAGGAAGAGTGTCGAGTCCGTCATCGGCCAGCCCTTCTTCCGGCCCTGGCCGCGCTTGAAGATCTCGCGGAAGAGCTTCTTGCTCTCGTTGCGCCCGAGGAAGACGTCATGGCGCGGGGCTTTCTCATAGCTGTATCCAGGCGACAGCGTAATGCCCTCGACGCCGAGATCGTCCGTCACAAAGTCCAGGAACTGGGCAACCTTGTCGGGATCTTCCCCTTGGAACAGCGTGCAGTTGATCGAGACGCGGAATCCCCGCCGCCTGGCCAACCGAATCGCCGTCACAGCCTTCTCAAATACTCCATCGCGGCAGACCGACGCATCGTGGCGCTCCTGCAGCCCGTCCAGATGCACGGAGAACATCAAGAAAGGCGAAGGCGTGAATTCGTCGAGGCGCTTGGCGAGCAGGATCGCGTTTGTGCACAAGGAGACCAGTTTTCCCTTTGCCAGGATCTTGTTGACGATCTCTGGCATGTCCTTGTGAATGAGCGGCTCACCGCCCGGAATCGCGACCACCGGCGCACCGCACTCGTCGACGGCGTCCAAGCACTCCTGGACGGTCAGGCGTTGACGCAGAATGTCGTTTGAATAGGCAATCTTGCCGCAACCGCTGCACTCGAGATTGCACTGAAACAGCGGTTCGAGCATGAGCACGAGCGGAAAGCGCTTCTCGCCCTTGATCTTCTTGCCCACGACGTACCGTGCAATGCGCGCTTGCGCCGCAAATGGAATTCCCATATCACGCAATCTCCATATCAATCAATTCGGCTGGCAACCGAAAAGTCGTCGTCTCTTTCACGCCGTCGATCGTCGAGATCGACCCGATCCCCATCGAGCGCAGCCGCTCGATCACCTGGTCCACAAGCACCTCAGGCGTCGATGCCCCGGCCGTGATTGCCACCTTTCCACCGTTGGACGGCAGCCACGCCGGATCGATATCCTTGGCGCCCTCGATCAAATATGACGGCACCCCGAGGTGGGCGCCGACTTCACGAAGCCGGTTGGAATTGGAACTGTTCCGGGCCCCGACCACAAGCAGAACATTCGCCGTAGCGCTGAGCTTCTTTACCGCATTCTGCCGATTCTGGGTCGCATAACAGATGTCGTCCAGTCCCGGTCCCTTGATGCTCGGAAACCTGGCCTTGAGGGCGTCGACCACTTCCCTCGTATCATCAATACTGAGCGTAGTCTGCGTGACGTAAGCGAGCTGATCAGGATCGGCAACTTCTAACTGATCAACCTCTTCGACAGTGCACAGCACATGAGCCCGTTCGACTTGGCCGAGGGTCCCGGAGACCTCGACGTGCCCCGCATGGCCGACGATGATGAGCTCGCGGCCGTCGCGGGCGTAGCGTTGGGCCTGTAGGTGGACCTTGGTGACCAGCGGGCACGTGGCGTCCAACACACGGAGGCCACGAGCGGCGGCGTCGTCTTCGACTTTGCGCCCCACGCCGTGGGCACTGAAAATCAGCACGGAGCCCGCGGGCACGTCGTTCAGGTCTTCGACGAAGATCGCGCCCCGCTGCTCGAGATCCTCGACCACGCGCCGATTGTGCACGATCTCGTGGAGCACGTAGACGGGCGACCCGTGTACTTCGAGTGTCCGCTCCACGATCTCTATCGCGCGGACCACGCCGGCACAGAAGCCGCGGGGCTGCGCTAGTATCAAGTCCATACGCCTGCCCCTCGTCGAAACCACTCTGCCGCGGCTTTGAGCGCCGCTCGCGCATCGCCCGGCGCATAGCCCAGCTCGCGCACGGCCCGCGCACTCGAAAAGTACATAGACTTGGCCGATAATCGCACACCGTCGACCGTGGCCAGCGGCTCCCGGCCACTCACATGCGCCCAGCCTTCGGCGATATACGCGATTGGCAGAACCGCCCGGTGCGATAACCGCCACCGTGGCGGCCGGCGACCGGACACGAGCGCCAACTCAGTTAAGATCTCGCGCAGCGTCATGTTCGTTCCGCCTAAGACGTACCGGCGGCCGATGACGCCTTTTTCGTACGCGAGGAGATGGCCGGCCGCGACGTCGTCGACGTGCACGACATTGAGCCCGGTATCGACGTAGGCCGGCACCCGGCCGTTGATCGCATCGCGGATGAGTCGGCCGGTGGGTGTCGGTTTGACGTCACCGGGACCGACAGGTGTCGAGGGATTGACGATGACAACTGGCGCGCCCGCGGCGGCCATCTCGCGCGCGACTCCTTCGGCCAAGAATTTGGAGCGCTTATAGTGGCCGATCATGTCGTCGAGCGTCGACGGCGTGTCCTCATCTGCGGGATGACTATCGGAGCCGTAGCCCAGCGTCGCGACGCTACTCGTATAGACGATACGGTCGACTCCGCTCTTCATGGCTGCCTGCAATACCGCACGCGTTCCGTCGACGTTGGTTGCGTACATCGGTCGCGGATCGGGTACCCACAGCCGATAGTCGGCCGCGACGTGAAACACCACCTGACAGCCTTTGACCGCATGCTCGACCGACCGGGCGTCCGTGAGATCTCCCGCAACCACCTCGACGTCGAGGTGTTGGAGATTGCGGCGATCAGCATGCGGGCGCGCCAGCACGCGCACGGTGTGCCCGCTCGCGACGAGTCGGCGAGCGACTGCCGCTCCAACAAATCCCGTCGCACCGGTGACGAGCGCTTTCACGCACCCTCCAGCACCGGCGCCACGCTCATCATCGTCCGGCCCGCGAGCCGCATCCCACGCGCCAGCGTCGGGAGGGCCGCGATGTCGCCGGGATTCTGTATCAGGGCGCCGAGCAGTCTCATGAGGCTCAGCGCACCAGAGCCATCGATGGCGGTCACCACACTCGCCGGCACGACCGTGTCGGCCGAATCAGAGATCGCGCGCACGACGATCCATGGTGCCCCTGCCTCTCGTGCCACGGCGCCGATCGCCGCACTCTCCATGTCAGCCGCGAGCGCGCCGCATCGATCAGCTAGCGCGCGCTTCTCCTTGGCGTTCCGCAAGACCTCGGTGGGACACGCCAGCGTGCCGCGCACGACGGGGACGATGTCGCGCAGCGCGAGAGCGACGCGCGCAGTCCACGCGAGGTCCGGCACGAGCGGCACACTGTCGTTGTCGCCGACGACGCGATCAGCGAGGATGAGCGTCCCGACGGCGAGCGAGGGAGCGAGTGCGGCGGCCGTGCCCCAAGAGATGAGCGCCTTCGCGCCGTCAGCGATGAACGCTCGTGCGGCCCGCCGAGCGTGCTCGGCGCCGACACCTCCCACGCGCACTTCCAGCGCCGACGCTCGCAGCCACCGCGCCTCAGCCGGAAGTGCGGCGACGACGCCCGTCACGCCGCCGCGCCTGAGCGCGTCAGCGTGCGGTATCGCGCCAGCGCCCACAACGGGAAGTACTTCGCGTATCCGTGATACTTGAGGAAGAACACCCGCGGGAACCCGGGCGCGTTGAACCACGGATCGTCCCACTGCCCATCCGCGTCCTGCCGCGAGAGCAGGTACGCGACCCCGCGCCGCACCGCGGCCGAATCGACCTCCCCAGCAGCAAGGAGCCCAAGGACACCCCAGGCAGTTTGACACGCGGTGCTGGGATCGCGCCGAGGAGCGCAGCCCTGGTCCCAGTAGCTCTCGTTCGACTCGCCCCAGCCACCGTCGGCATTCTGGCGATTCTTGAGCCACGCCGCTCCGCGCGCGATGACCGCCCGGTCGGCGGG
>DATHNL010000114.1:0-5544 GCA_035486035.1 Gemmatimonadaceae bacterium | reverse complement strand
GGACGCATCAGGGGCCCGAGCCGGTTCACGACCGCGACCAGCGAATACGCGCTCACGCTCAGTGCGGTCAGGTATCCCGAGCGGCTCGTGTCCAGCAGCGGCTTCTTCACCTCGGGTGCGTTGGCCAGCGAGTGCACGACGATGTCCAGAGGTTGGGAGCCGAAGTCACCGGTGATGCGCTCCACGAGCCCGGCGATGGTGAAGTCCCCGACGTCCTTGTACCGCTTATTCGTCGCGATATCCGGGGGGGCGTCAGCCAGCGTGTCGTACGCGGCGTCGAGCGGATAGATCTTTTCGAAATTGAGCTTCGACCCATCGCGCAGCTTTCGCGACTCATCCAACTTGCCACGTTCGATCAAATTCAAGAAGATATTGAGCGCCGGCGGCCACGTCCCGACGGAAACGCTGGCGCCGGCCTCGGCCATCGCTTTGGCGATCGCAAATCCAAATCCGGCGTCGTCCGCCACACCCAGGACGAGGGCGCGCTTGCCCGCGAGGTCGATAGGGAGCATGGCTCAAGATAGTCGCCCCGGTCCGTCCTTCGCCCGTGGCCTGTGGCGCGTCGCGGCCGCCGATGTCTCGAGCGGCAACCGCGTCCGTCTCCTGCGCGACGGAGCGCCGACATTCGACGCGATGGTCGAGATGATCGACAGTGCGCAGTCCGCCGTGGACCTCGAGCAGTACATCTTTCGCGCCGACGACGTCGGCCAGCGGGTCGCGGATGCCCTGACGACCGCGGCGGCCCGCGGTGTCACGTGTCGCGTGCTCGTCGATTGGATCGGCATTCGCGGCACGCCATGGTCCTTCTTCCGTCGCCTGCGCACCGCGGGCATCACCGTGCGGGTATTCAACCCGTTCGGATGGCGGCGGTGGCTCGGCGTCGTCCCGCGCGACCACCGCAAGCTCCTCGCCGTCGACGGGGCCCGCGGTGTCACCGGCGGCATCGGGATCGGCAAGGAATGGCGCACGGGCGTCCTCAAGCGCCGCCGCTCGCCGTGGCGCGACACCGCCGTTTGCATCGAGGGGCCGGCGGGCGCCGACATGACCCGCGCGTTCGAACACATGTGGAAACGGTCGCTCGGCACCGAGCGCCGGAGCTCCGAGCGCCACATGACCCGAAAGTCCCACGGCGCGCACCTCGATCCGACGACCGACGAACCCGCGCTCGTCGGCCTCATCGAGGGCGAGCCCGGCCGACTTCGCGTCTCACGCGCCCTGCAGATCCAATCTGTCTCGGCCGAGAAGTCGATCTGGATCGCGAGCGCGTATTTCGTTCCGTCGTTCTCGGAGGTCGAAGCGCTGACCGGAGCCGCTCGAGATGGAGTAGATGTCCGGTTGTTAGTGCCGTCCCGTTACGATCATCCCTGGGTGCGACTCATGACGGTCCACTTCTATCGACGCCTGCTCATGAACGGCGTCCGCATCTGGGAATGGGCCGGGGAGATGATGCACGCGAAAACGAGCGTGGTCGACTCCCGCTACACTCGGGTAGGTTCGACCGACCTGAATCCGCTCGGCCTCGCCATCAACTTCGAACTCGACGCGGTCATCGAAGATGCCGCGTTCGGCGCACAAGCCGAGCAGATGTTCTTATCGGATCTGGATCAGTCCAAAGAAATCATTCGCGCGCCGTGATCGCCGCGCTGGCGATCCGCGCCGCTTCGGCCAACACCGCCGCGCCGACGAAGATGCTGTCCTCGGCCGCATAGAACCGCGGCGAATGCGCGGCGTGCCGCTCACCGCCGGGCTCGCGGGCGCCGATGCGCAGAAACGCGCCGGGGATGTGCTCCAAGTACACCGCGAAGTCCTCACCACCCATGTTCGTGGTTCCAAGCGGAACGACGCCCTGGGGCCCAAGCACGCGAACGGCGGCCTCGCGCGCCCATCCGGCCGCGTCGGTCGGGTTGACGAGCGGCGGCGTGCCCTTGTTGAGTGTGACCTTGGCGGTAAGCCGGTACGCTCCGCCGACGTCCCGCGCGAGCCGCTCGACTTCGCCGTTGAGGAGCGATCGGGTGTCGGGATCGGTCGCCCGCACGGTCCCGGTAAGGGTTGCCGTCTCGGGGATGATGTTGGGGGCCGTGCCGGCCTGAATCGTCCCGACGGTGACGACGCCAGGTGCGGCCGGCGAGAGGCGCCGGGACACGATCGTCTGCAGCGCCGTCACCAGCGCTGCTGCGCCGACGATGGGATCGGCGGACTCGTGCGGTCGCGCTCCGTGCGCGCCGCGTCCGGTCAGCACGATCTCGAACGTGTCGGCCGAGGCCGCGAGCGGCCCGGCATCGGCCACGACCTCGCCTACTTGGAATCGACGGTCGACGTGCCCGCCAAAGATCGCGCGGACGCCTTCGAGCGCGCCGCTCGCCACGATCGCCCGCGCGCCCTCTCCGACCTCCTCGGCCGGCTGAAAGACAACCGTCACGTCTCCCGCCGCGCGCTCTTTCGCGAGGAGCACGGCGGCGCCAACGGCCCACGTGGCGTGGATGTCGTGGCCGCAGGCATGCATCACGCCTTTGTGCTCCGACGAGTACGGGAGGCCGGTCGCTTCTTCGATCGGCAGGGCGTCGATATCCCCACGGACTGCAGTCTGCGCGCCGCCTCGGGTCCCCGGGATCCGTGCAATCAGGCCCGTGTCGGCCACGTGCTCGACATCGCTCACGCCGAGCTGTCGCAACGCGTGCTCGATGCGGCGCGCGGTCTCGGTCTCACGCCAGGACAGCTCCGGAAACCGATGCAGCTCCCTCCGGAGCGCAATCAATGCGGCGCGTTCGTCGTCGGTAAATGGCACACCGGAGCTTGCGCCTCGGCGCGCGAACAGGCAAGAGTGCACCGTGCCGAATGCTTTGTTTGTTTTTTCGAGGGTCGAGGGCCCCGCCGCCGAGTGGATCCGGGATGTCCAACAGCGCTATGACCCAAAGCTGGCGGCGATGCACGAGCCGCACCTGACGCTGGCGGGTTCGTCCGGCGTCGGCCCGATCGCCCCCTCGACGCCGATCGACGAGGTCCGCGCCGCGATGATCCGTGTGGCGACCGAAACCCCGCCACTCTCGTTGCGATTCGGCCCGCCGACGCGGTTCATGCAAACCGAGATCGTGAGCCTCCCGCTCGACCCGAACGGCCCGATCCGCGACTTGCACGAACGCATCGCGCGCAGCGGCCTCTCCTTCGCTCGCGCGCGGTTTACATTCACGCCACACGTGACGCTGAGTTTCTATCCGACGCTCACCCGCGAGCGTGCCCGCGAGCTCCTCTCGCTCCGCATCGCCGACCCGGCCGTCTTCACGACCCTCACCGTCTCGGCCACCGACGACCCGATGCCGCCACAGCCGCTGTTCGAGCTACCGTTCGGGGGCCTCGGGGGGCGGTCCCCAGACGATCCCATCGCGACCTCGGACGAGCATCTGTAGGTGCAGGAGCGCCGCGATCGTATCCGGCGTCGCATAACTGCTCATCTCTTCGGGACGCAGCGAGAACGTCGGCAGCCGCGAGGGCCAGCTGATCAGGACGCCATGCGTGCGTGCCATCGCGGCGCCGAGTGCCTTGATCGTGTCGGCGTTGAACACGAGTGGGAGGTTCCGTGTTCTCCGATCCGTCACGCGCCAGACGCGGGCGTTCCAGTTCGTGTAGATCTCGCGGTGATACGGGTCCGCGCGCACCCATGACAGAATCGCCGACGCGCGTGCCGTTCCATCGTAGACGAGCGTCTCGCGCGCTGCATCACGCAGAAACGTCGCGCTCCCGTACGTGGCCGCGCCGAGCCAAGCGCAGATGGTCGCGGTAATCAGGATTCTGTGCCTCGGCCAGATCGCTCCAACGCTCGTCGCCACCGCGATGGCCAGCAACACGTCGGTCACGGAGAAATTGCGGAGCTCGAAATTGTTCGGCCAATCCATCACGAGGCGGTCCGTGATGTAGATCAGATTGTAGAGCACGAACACGAGCCCGAGGACAGTCAACAATGGCCTAGCCCGCGTCTCTCGCCAGGCACACACCATTAGCGCCACGAACAGCGCGACCATGATGACCTTGACGACGACAACCCAAGCCCCGGACACCGTGTCGGGCATAGGCCAAAACCACCAGAGATTGATGCCGAGAAGTTTTCGCATCAGCGGCATGGCGGGCCCATACCACCCAAAGTGTCGTGCATCGCCGCCGTGATTCGCGATCACATACCCGAGCCACATACCTTCGAGGACGATGCTCGGTACGAAAGCAAGCGTTGCGCGCGCAGCGCGCACGCGTAGAGTCCCCGGCCGCGAGAAGGCCCATAGCGTGGCAGCGCCAGTCAGCGCAACGCCAATGAGTCGGACGCCGAGCGAGAGGGCCGCGGTGACACCGTAGGTAAGCGGGCGGTCGGGTCGCCTGACCATCAAAGCGATCGTGGCCACCACGAACACCGTGAACACGGGCTCACTGAACACGATGGTGTGCGTAAACACGACAAACGGCGAGATCATCACCATGATCCCTGCCAGTGCTCCAGCGAGAGTCCCGACGATGCTGGCAACGAGCATCACGGTGATGCCGACGGTGAGTCCTAGGCTGACCGCACGAACGATCTTCGCCGCCGCATTCGGCGTCGAGCCGAGCTTGATAACGGTACCCAGGACGATGCTGAACCCCGGCGGGTAGTGCGAGGTGACGCCCAAAGAATCAGCGACGCCACCCTCCCACGGCCCGATCGGCGCCCGTATCCCGCCGCCATGCGCAAACGTCTCGGCCGATCCCAAGTAGAACATGACGTCACCGGAGTCGGCCCACGACTTGGACTCCGGAGCCATGAGGATGCCGGCGGTGGCGAGACCCGCGAGCACCAGGGCGACGATCGTGGCGTGCGACCTCACGGGCTCAAGTATAGGTTCCGTGGCGTGATCGAGGTATCGGTCGTGATGCCCTGCCTCAACGAGGCGGAGACCGTGGGCCAGTGCGTGGCCAAGGCGCGCGCGGCGTTGTCGTCGTACGGCGTCGAAGGCGAGGTCATTGTCGCCGACAACGGGAGCACCGACGGCTCGCAGGCGATCGCGACGGCGGCCGGCGCGCGGGTCGTTCCCGTGAGCGAGCGTGGATACGGGAACGCGCTCATGGGCGGGATCGCCGCGGCCCAAGGCACGTACGTCGTCATGGGCGACGCCGATATGTCGTATGACTTTGACGAAGTCCCGCGCTTTCTGGACCGTTTGCGGGCTGGCGATGAGCTGGTGCAGGGTTGTCGGCTGCCGAGTGGCGGTGGGACCGTAGTCGCCGGCGCGATGCCACCGCTGCACAAGTGGTGGGGGAATCCCATGTTCTCGTGGATGGCACGCGTATGGTTCCGTGCCCCGATCCACGACGTCCATTGCGGACTGCGAGGGTTCACCGCCGATCTCTATCGCCGCCTCGATCTCACGTGCACGGGGATGGAGTTCGCATCCGAGATGGTGATCAAAGCGAGCCTCGCTCGGGCGCGGATCAGCGAGGTGCCGATCACGCTGCACCCTGACGGCCGCCTCGGGCGGAAGCCGCACTTGCGCACGTTCCGCGACGGCTGGCGGCATCTGAGCTTCT
>DATHNL010000113.1:0-8800 GCA_035486035.1 Gemmatimonadaceae bacterium | reverse complement strand
GACAGCGCAGCCAAGCAGCACTGATACGCGCGTCGGGCCGTAGATTTCGGCCTGACTCGTGTACTCGACCTGTCTTTTCTGCCACGCGTCCCTCGGCGCGAATCAGGTCATCGAGCACCTGCCCATTGGCCGGCGGCTCGCGTTCGACAGTGCGCAAGGCCGACTCTGGGTCGTCTGCGCCAAGTGCCGCCGGTGGAACCTGACGCCGATCGAGGAGCGCTGGGAGGCGATCGAGGAGTGCGAGCGCCAGTATCGCACGGCGCGGGTGCGGGCCTCGACCGATGAGATCGGGCTGGCGCGCCTCGCCGAGGGCCTCGAGCTCGTCCACATCGGCAAGCCGCCGCGCACCGAGCTCGTGGCGTGGCAGTATGTCGACACGTTTCGCCGTCGGCGACAGCGCGCGATGATCGTGGCTGGCGTGGGGGCCGCCGCGCTCGTCGGCTTTGGCGGCTGGGTCGCGTTCGCCGGTGCCGCGGCGATCATCCAGTTCTCGGTGCAAATGGCTGTCAGTCTGAGGCCGGGAGCGCGGGCGATCCGGTTCGCCGGTCCCGATGGCAAGCGCATCGTGCTGACGGCGGGCGAACTCTCATCGCTGGAGTGGATCCCGCCGTACGCCGGCGGCACGCCATCCGCGCTCCGGCTCACGCGTGAGAGTCTCTTCAGTGGTCGAGTCGCGAAGACGTCGTTTCATGGCGAGCAGGCCGCGCGTGCGCTTCGGCCCATCCTGGCACAAATGAATCGGTTCGCTGGTCGACCGGCTGAAGTGCAGCAGGCGGCGGATCAGCTCAATCGCGAGGGCGATCCGATGGCCGATCGCGTCGAGCGTCTCGGCGACCAGCCGAGGGCCATCACGACGCTCAGCGTGATTGATCGCCTCTCGTTCGAGATGTCGCTCGCCGAACGCGATGAGCAAAAGTTGTTGGCGGGTGAACTGGCGGGGCTGACCGCGGCGTGGCGCGAGGCTGAGGAGATCGGGGCGATCGCGGACAACCTGTTTGTACCGGAGTCCGTGACGGCGTGGCTCCGGCGGCAGAAATCAACCTGATTCGTGTACTCGACCTGCCTTTTCTGTCACGCGTCCCTCGGCGCGAATCAGGTCATCGAGCACCTGCCAATCGGCCGGCGGCTCGCGTTCGACAGCGCTGATGCCGGCTCTGGGTCGTCTGCGCCAAGTGCCGCCGCTGGAACCTGACGCCGATCGAGGAGCGCTGGGAGGCCATCGAGGAGTGCGAGCGCCAGTATCGCACGGCGCGGGTGCGGGCCTCGACCGATGAGATCGGGCTGGCGCGCCTCCCGGAGGGCCTCGAGCTCGTCCACATCGGCAAACCGCCGCGCGCCGAGCTCGCGGCGTGGCGGTATGTGGACGCGTTTCGGCGCCGTCGCCAGCAGGCGGTCTTTGCCGGCGCGGTGTCGGTCGCGGCAGTCGCCGGGTTGGTGGCTGGTGGATTTGCGGTCGTCGGCACGGGAGCGCTGACGCAGCTCATCATCCAGGGATACAACCTCTATCGGAGCCGACGCGTCGTTCATCGCGCCGTTGACCCGTACGGACGGCGCTTCGATGTGCGTGAGAGTCTGGTCCGCACGGTTCGATGGATACCGTCTGCGCCCGGCGCGCCCCTCTCGATCGACGTGCAGCGCAGGCGATACCGCGGGGCCTCGCGGACGTCACTCGTCGGCGATCGCGCGGAGAACGCATTGCGTCCCGTGCTCGCGCACATGAACCGATACGCGGGGCGAACGGCTCTCGTACAAGAGGCCGTCGAGCGGCTCAATCGAGGCGGCGATCCGTTGGTCTGGGGCGCCCCAGTCGCGCGCCGGGTCAGCCTCGTGGCCGGCATTCCCGAGGGCGATCCGATACCGCTCTATAAGCTGCACGCACCCGACCGGCTCGCGTTCGAGATGAGCTTGGCCGAGCGGGACGAGCAACGATTGCTGGAGGGCGAGCTTGCGGGACTCGAGCTCGCGTGGCGCGAGGCGGAGGAGATCGCGGCGATCGCGGATAACCTGCTGTTGCCGGAATCGGTGACTGCCTGGCTCCGGCGGCAGAAATCAAATCAAGATCGTAGCGCGTTGTAGCGCGTGCGCGCGTCGTCGATCGATTTGGCCTGGACATAGTAGTGCTCGACGCCGGCGGCCTTGGCGGCTCGCAGTGTCCCGGCGCTTGCCGTGTCATCGAGGTCCACGGCGAAGCACCGCGGCCCCGGTGTCTTGGCTTCGAACCAGACGAGCGCCGGGTCCGTCTCGGCCAGGAGTACGCTCGCCTCGTCACCGAGAACGCGATACCCGAATCGCAGGCCCGCTTTTCTCGTGGTCTCGCCCGCACGATTGAACAGCGCCGCCAACTCGTGCCAGTCCTGTTGCGTGCGCCGCTCCTCTGGGTCTACGCGGCCACACACGAAGTATCGACATCCGAACGCTGCAGCCACCGCCAGATGCCGCTCGAGTCCACGGTATAAGAGCGGCGTCGTCACGTGGATCGCCGACGCCGTAAGTTCCGCCTGTTTCAGCGCCGCGCGCAGCGCGGGCGCATAGAGATCGTTGATCGCTACGTCGCGATAGCCAATGCCCGCGATGGCGTTCAGTGTCGAGTCGTCATACGTGGTGAGCTCGAAACCGAGCGCGGTGGATGATTGGACGCGACGATATCTGGCCGAGACCAGAGCGGCGGCCGACGCGGCAGACGCGGCAAGAAAAGATCGGCGGTTCACACGTCGAGCCCGTTGAGATACGTGTACGCCGAGCGCACGGCCTCGATGCCAGGGCCAATAGGAGCGTCTTCCTCGACGTACCAGTAGCGCATGCCCGTCTCGATCGCGGTACGCAAGATATCGCGGAAGTCGATGCGCCCGCGCCCGACCGTCGTGATGCCCCGCCGTGGCCACGACTGCATGTCCTTGAGGTGCAGCGTCGAGACGCGGCCGGCCAGTCGACGGAGCTCGTGCACGGGATCACGTCCACCGTGCAGCATCCAATACACGTCCATCTGAAAGTGCACGAGCTTCGGATCGGTCTCGGCCACCACGATGTCGTACGGGATCGCGCCCTCCATGGGCGCAAGCTCGGCGTCGTGATTGTGGTAGCAGAACGTGAGCCCGTGCTGCTCAGCGATGGCGGCGCACCGGTTGAAGAGCGCGGCGAGCTCGTGATAATCCTGAAGCGTCTGGCGCTCAGGAAATGGGACGTCGGCGAGCGTGATGAACTTGGCGCCGAGCACGTTGGCGGCGTCGAGGAACCGCTCCCAACCGCGATACAATGCTGTTGTTCGTACCCGCGCGGATGTACACGCCAGCCCAACCCGATCGAGAATGGCGCGGGTCGCCGGCGCTTCGAGAGTGCTCTCGTAGATGTACATGTCGAGGTCGCGGTAGCCGATCGCCGCGACTTGCCGCATCGTCCCCTCGAAATCGCGCTGCACCTCGCCTCGCACCGTGATGACCGCGAGCCCGACATGATCGAGTTTCGCCACTTAGATCTCGCGCCGGTTCATGGACGCGACCGCGTGATCACACGCGCGCGCCGTGAGCGCCATGTACGTCAGCGAGGGATTCTGCCAGCCGCTCGACGTCATGCACGAACCGTCGGTCACGTAGAGATTCGGCACATCATGCGCGCGGTTATGGGCGTCGAGCACGCTGGTCTTGGGATCGCGGCCCATCCGCGCCGTGCCCATTTCGTGATTCGCGCTCCCCATGACGCTCGGTTGCGTGGCCGGCTTGATGTTCGTCGCGCCGGCGGCGTCGAGCATCTCGGTCGCGGTCGCCGACATGTCGTAATGCAGGGCGCGCTCGTTCGGCGACCAACCCGCCTCGATATGCAGCACGGGGATGCCCCACGCGTCGACCCGACTCGGATCCAGCGTCACGCGGTTCTCCTCGCGCGGCAAGCACTCGGCGTAGCCCCAGAACGACATCGTCCACGGGCCGAGCGTACTGAGTCGCTTCTTGAGATCGGCGCCAATGCCCCGGCTGAACATGCCGTCGCCCCACTCGAGGCGCCGGGCGCCTCCTTGGAACCCGTAACCCCGGAGAAATGCAGCCTTGCTGTTCACATTGCGGAAACGCGGGACATAAATGCCATTCGGGCGAATCCCAATGACATGGCGGTCCGTGTACCCGGGGATCTCGCCGGTGGCGCCGCCGCCCTTGATGTGGTCCATGACGTTCCGCCCGACTTGCCCGCTGGAATTTGCGATGCCGGAGTGGAGCAGGAGCCGCGCGCTCTCGAGCGCCGAGGCGCACAGGAAGACGACGCGCGCGCGATACTCCGTGACCGCCTTGGTCTTGGCGTCGATGACGCGGACACCGGTGAGGAGACCGGTGGCATCGTTGTACAGCAGACGCTCGACAATGCTGAATGGCTTGAGCGTCAGGCGTCCGGTCGCCGCGGCCGCGGGCAATGTCGCGTTGATGCTGCTGAAGTACGACCGCGTGACGCAGCCTCGCTGGCACGGGCCGCAGTAATGACAGGGATCACGACCGTTGAGCGGCGCCGTGAGATTCGCGACACGGCCGATCGTCATCACTCGATCGCGGCCGAACTTGGCGCTGATCGCCGAGCGCACGTGCTCTTCGACCACGTTCATCGCCATTGGCGGCAGGAACTGGCTGTCGGGAAGCTGCGAGAGCCCTTCGGCCTTTCCGCTCACGCCGATAAATCGTTCGACGTGGTCATACCACGGAGCGAGGTCCGCATAACGGATCGGCCAGTCGACCGCGATCCCATCGCGGAGGTTGGCCTCGAAATCGAGATCACTCCAGCGATAGACCTGGCGTCCCCAGATGATCGACTTGCCGCCGACCTGGCGCGCGCGAAACCAGTTGAAGGGCTTGTCGGCCGGCGTCGTATAGGGGTTGTCGACATCGTCGGTCCAGAATCGATGGCTCATCTCGTCGAACGAGACCGAACGGCGCTGAATGGGCTGGCGCGCTTCGTTGGCCCTCTTGTCGCCGAGCCCGCGGAATGGCATCTCCCACGGCGGCACGTGCTCGACGGCATCGCGCACGGGATCGACCGGACGCCCGGCTTCGAGCACGAGCGTCTGGAGCCCGCGCTGTGTCAGATCCTTCGCCGCCCAGCCGCCCGTGATGCCGGAGCCGACGACGATCGCGTCGAAGTCGTGCTGTTCAGTGCGCGTACGGGGCATTACCGTCGTAGCGCCAAGGCAGGGGCCAGTTTCCGAGCTCGCGGGTTTCCCCGATCTCAGACGTGTAGTACCCCCAAATCGTGAGGTACTTGAGCATCGAGAACCAGTGGCCTTCGGTCGTCTCGTTGTCGAGGCGCTCGATGATCGCCGTCTGCTGCACGGGGGGCTGCTCGAGGAACCGCTGATCGTCAAGCTCGGCCAAGCCCGCCAGGAAGCGCTTTTGCTCCGCGGGGGTATACCAGTCGGCGAGCATCGTGTCGATGAAGCGGTCGACGTGTGCGTCCGCCGCACCCGGTGTGTCCGTCGCGGGAATGATATGCTCCGATGCCGCGATCACGATCGCGTCTTGATGCGGGCTCAGCACGCGCAGCGTTCCCATGCGCGCGAGCGCGTGTGCATGTTTCCCGAGGGCCAGGAGACCGACGGTACTGGCCATCGCGCGCAATGACTCCCGCCGATCCATAGTCAGAATGTACTCGACGTGTCTCTTCTGCCACAGCGCGCTCGGCGCGAATGCATCGCTCGAGCGGTTTCCCGTTGGTCGGCGACTCGCGTTCGACTCCACGAAGGGTCGTCTGTGGGTCGTGTGTCTTCAGTGTCGGCGTTGGAATCTGACGCCGGTCGAAGAGCGCTGGGAAGCCATCGAGGACTGCGAGCGCTTCTACCGAGGTACGACGGTCCGGGTGTCCACCGAACAAATCGGACTGGCGCGGCTGCGCGATGGACTCGAGTTGATTCGCGTCGGACGGCCAATTTATCCCGAGTTTGCGGCGTGGCGGTATGGGTCACGGTTTCTCGATCGGCGCCGGCGCGCGCGCCCGCGCATGATGGCGGTCGACGCCGCGCGGGCGTATGCGCGCGCCAACGCCGAGCCGAGTCTCTTCACGAGCGTGCAAGAGGTCGGGTTCCTGTTCGCCGTCGCCATCTTCGGATGGCCGGCGATCGTGGCGGCTGGCGCCGTTGGCATCAGCACCAAGATGCTGCGGAAGCTGCCCGATCTCCCGGTGGTGCACGTACCGGTCGCCGATCGTGCGCCCCTCCTGGTCCGCGCGACGGACCTCTCGAGCGCGGAGTTCTCCCGCGATGTCCACGAGCGTTGGGCGCTCACCATTGTTCACGCCGACGGTGTCGCCGTGCTGCGCGGGCCGGCCGCGACGCGCGCACTCGGGCCGCTGTTGGCGCTCTCGAACCGGGACGGTGGGTCCGAGCACCAGATCGCGCAGGCCGTCGCGAAGCTCGAATGGTTCCGCGGGCCCGACCGCCTCTTACAGTTCGCCGCTGCACGCGGCGCGGGCGAGCGGGGCATCCTCGGCCTCGGTTACGAGCAGCGCCTGAGCCTCGAGATGGCGGTACACGAGGACACCGAGCGCCGCGCGCTCGAAGGCGAGCTCGCCGAGCTGGAGACCGCCTGGCGTGACGCGGAGCGCGTGGCGGGGATCGCCGACAACCTCTTTCTGCCCGAAGCGATCACGTCGTGGCTTCGGCGGCATGCGCCGAATGCCGCGGGCGACGTGCGTCCTTGAGGCGTAGAAAGGGGAGCTCGTAGGCGTTGTAGCTGACCCACGCGACGACGCAACTGAGGCCAAAGGCCATGACGCCGAACGCCGGGTCGCCTTGATCCCAGCCGGAGATCTCGAGCCCGCGAATCACGAACCGGTGCAGTACGTAGAGGCCATAGCTGTACGTTCCGAACCAGCGCAAGATCGGCGATCGTAACGCCGCCGGCGAATACGACAACGCGACGACCACCAGCAAGGCGCCGAGCACGTCGCCGCTCGTGAATCCGATCGTCTCGACCCAGGCATTCGTCGGTCGGAGCCCGTGGAAGCGGAGCGCCACTGCCATCAACACGGCGCCCGCGATGGCTGCCGGCCAGCGGATCGTGCGCAGGACGGCGGTCCGCGGCGAGAGCGCGACCAACGCACCGATCGCCAGCGCATCCATCCGGCACGGTGTCAGGCTGTAGATCGCAAGCACTGGCGCGTGACGCATCACGAGTGTCACGCGGAGCGCGACGGCGACGGCGATGGCGCCCCACGCGATGCGCCTGACGCTCGTCTCTTGGCAACGCCAAATGATCCAGGGCCACACGAAATAGAATTGCTCTTCGACACAGAGCGACCAGAAGTGGCTCAATACACCAGGGTGCGTGGAGAAATTCGCGAGATACGGCCAGAACCACGTGAGCGCGTGGCTGGTCGAAGCCCAGGTATCCGGCGCGTCGGAGAAGAAGGGGAGGTGAAAGAGTGCCGGCACGAAGAGCGAGAGTACGAGCGTGCCGTAATAGAGCGGGAAGATGCGCAGCGCCCGTCGCGTATAGAAAATCCTGACGCGATCGGGACTCGCTTTGCCGTCCAGCAAGACCCTCGTGATCAGGTAACCTGAGAGAACGAAGAAGAGATCGACGCCGAGCCAGCCCGCGTCGCCAATGACGTTGGGGATGAGGTGGGCCAGGAGGACCAGCAGGATGGCCACGCCGCGCACGCCGTCGAGCTCTGGAACCCGTTTCGTCACATGGGTAGGACGACTGATATTGCATGCCGTGTACACGGCACGCCTCCTCTTGCTCCTCCCAGTCGCGCTGGGCGCGCAGACGCCGCGACGGCCGCTGGCCGAGCTGCCGATTCGCTCTCGCATCGCGGTGCCGGCATCCGCGGATTGGATAGCCACGGGCCTTGGCGCGGTGTGGGTCGTGAACTACAAGCCGGACCGCGTGTCGCGCATCGACCCAACGACCGGGCGCGTGGTTGCGGACATCCCGCTCGCATCCAAAGCATGCCTCGGCATCGTCATCGCATTGGACCGCGTGTGGATCCCCACATGCGGTGACAGCGCGATGAACGCGATCGATCCCTCGACGAACCGCGTCGTCGCGCGCTGGCTATTGCCCATTGCGCCCGGCCGCGAAGGCTCGTTTGCCTACAGCGATGGCAGTTTCTGGGTTCCCGCGAACACGCCCGATACGACATCGTCCGAGATCGCGCGCGTGGATGCACGCTCCGGGCGCATCGTGCGCAGAATACGCGTCGGCGCGCGGTCCGACGTCGTCGTGGCCGGCCTCGGAGCACTGTGGGTCGCGAGCAGTGCGACGGATACCGTTTGGCGGATCGATCCGGCGCATGAGATGATCGTCGCGCGGATTGGTGTGGGCCCGTCGCCAAAATTCATGACCGTCGGCTCGGGCGCGCTGTGGGTGCAGAACCGACGGGACGGATCGGTCTCGCGCGTCGACCCGGCCACGAATCGCGAGGTGGCCCGCATCGAGGCGCATGCGCCGACCGAGTGGGGCGACATCGCCGCGGGTGAGGGCGCAATCTGGTTGGCCGTCGACGGCACGCCGGTCACCCGCATCGACCCACGCACGAATCGCGTGTCCGACCAGTTCGTGGGCGGCAGCGGTGCGGATGCGATCCGCGTGGGCTTTGGCGCGCTGTGGGTCGCCGATCACGAGCACGGCGAAGTGTGGCAGGTCGATGTGCGACAACTGACCAGGAGACGATGATGCGACAGCTCTTCGGCGTGTATATCGGGCAGGCAGTTGGTGGCGGCGATCCGGACCGGCAGGGTCGAGTCCGAGTAAGCGTCCCCTCTCTCGCCGTCGGACCGGTCTGGGCCCGCGTGTGCACGAGTGCGGGGGGCCGCGCGACCGGAGAGGTC
>DATHNL010000112.1:0-5064 GCA_035486035.1 Gemmatimonadaceae bacterium | reverse complement strand
CAGGATGTCGGCATCGGCGTCACCGAGAAGACGAAGTACATCGCGATCGCGAATTGGATCTCGGCCGGCGTCGTGCTCGTCGCCTACGCGGTCCTCATTCCTCGATACGCGGGATGGGGAGCAGCGATCGCCACCGCCATCGCCTACGCCGTCCGGTACGGGTGCACCTACGCGTTCTCCCAACGCCTCTGGCCCATCCGCTACCACTGGGCGCCGGTGCTGCGACTCGCCGCGCTCTCCGTCGTGACGGTCGTGGTGAGCGTGATCGTCCCCGCCCATTCGCTGGTCGCGGCGTTGGGGACGCGCGTCGCCGAGTTCGCGGCCTACCTGGCGCTGTTGTGGTGGCTGCCGATCTTGAACGCGAGCGACAAGCGCGCGTTGCTGGCGTTGCCGGCGACGATCTCGACGTCCGTGCGGGCGCGGCTACGCCCGGCCGTTCGCCCGGCCTAGCGCGTCGCGAAAGACGGCCTCGTAGCCGTCCGCCATCGCATCGAGCGTGAAGGCCGCGGTCGCGCGCGCGTGGGCGGCGACGCCAAGTGCCGTGCGGCGGCCGGCATCGGCCAGCACGCCGCCGACGGCGCGCGCCAGCTCGGCGACATCGCCGGGTGTCGTGAGAACGCCATCGACGCCGTCGGTGACCGCCTCGGGAATGCCCGACGTTCTCGACGCGATGACGGGCTTGCCGGCCAGCATCGCCTCGAGCAGCGCGAGGGGCAGACCTTCCCACAACGACGGCATGACGAAGACATCGCTCGCCGCCAGGAGATCCGGCACGTCCTCCCGGTGACCGAGGATCTTCACGTGTGCCGTGAGACCTTTCGAGGCCGCGAGCGCCTCCAGGCGATCCTTCTCGACTCCACCGCCGGCAATCGCGAGCATCCAGGGACCGGCGCCGATGGTCGACAACGCCTCGATGAGCACCGCGTGTCCCTTGCGAGGGACTAAGCTTCCCACCGCCAACAGGAGCACCTGATCGTCCGGGATGCCGAGCGCGGCTCGCATCGCGGTCCGGTTACCAGGGCGCGCGGGGACACCGTTCGGAACGACCCGCAACACGCTGTCGGATAGACTCAGCTCTTTCGCCAAGTGTCGCTTCGTGTCCTCCGACACCGCGACCGTTGCCGCGCTGGAGCGGAAGGCCCAACGCAACAGCACCTGGCGGCGCCACTTCGACGTCACGTATTGGCTCCCGTGCATCGTGATGATGTGCGGGATGCCGAGCCAACGCGCCGCGGCGGCGCCGTACACCGCCATGGTGAACTCGTGACTATGGACGACGTCGACGCGATGACGGCGCAAGAGATCGATCATGCCCTGGAGACACCGCCAATCGAGCGGACGGCGCAGCGTGAATGTTTGCGGGTCGAATCCCGCCTCCCGAAATTGTCCGGCCAACCAGCCGCACCCCATGGATGGACCGACGGGCACGATCGTGTGTCCGCGATCCCGGAGCGCCTTCGCGAGACGCAACTCGACGAGCTCGGCCCCGCCGGGGCCGTCGGACTCCAGCATCTCGGCGATGATCATGCTCGGATTCGGCGCTTGAGTTGGTGGAGGCCGCCGAGCACGCTCGCGGGCAGGAGTGACGCCACGAAGATTCCCCAGGCGCGGGGCTTCGCCCACGCTTGCACGGCGGCGCTTCGCGCGCCGCGCGTGTCGCGCTCTGACAATCGCGCGTAGGCGAGTCGCAGCAACAGGCTGTGTTTGCCCGCGGCGTACGCGAGGCGAGACGATGGCGTGGCCGGCCGCAGGGTCGCGGCGCGATCGAGGCTCAGAAGCGCGTTGGTGATGAGCGTCTGCGTATTCGCCGATGACGTCAACGATCCCGCTTGCGCGACGCGATATCGCACAAGTCGTGAGAGCACGACGACGACGGGGAATTCGGCCGCGACGCGGTGAAAAAACTGGGTCTCCTCAGCGTAACGGAACTGCGGATCGAACATCCCGCATTTTTCGAAGACAGAACGATGGATCATGGCCGATGAGGGCAGGACGACGTTGCCGCGAAAGAGCGTTGCGTAGAGATCACCCGCGTACGTGTCCGGCCCGATCGATTTCAGTGCCCGGCCGAAATACTCGGCGGCGGTGTCTTTGACTTCGGAGAATACGGGAAACGCGGCCTCGTAGCCTTGTCGGCCGGCGCGTGGCTGGCCGTCGCCGTCGATGAGCGTGCAACCGGTGATGCACCACCGCGCCTCGGATGCGGCATCAAGGGCCGCGCACTGTGCGGCGAGCTTGTCCGGCTCCCACTCGTCATCGGAGTCGAGGAGTGCGACCCACTCACCCCGGGCCTCCGCCATGCCGACGTTACGGGCTTTCGCCACACCACCGTTCGGCGTCTTGATGTAGCGAACCGGCGCTCCCCACGCGCCGCACAGGTCGGTGGTGTTGTCGGTCGACCCGTCGTCGACGATGAGGATCTCGAGCGGTGCCACGGTTTGCGCAAGCGCCGACTCGACAGCACGCCCCAGCAACGCGGCGCGGTTATACGTTGGGATGACCACCGATATGGAACGGGATGTCATCGCGACGGCACGGCCCGGGCGAGTGCGCCAGCGACGGCCGCGGCGCCGGCATCCGTGAAGTGGGCGTAATCGGCGAACATCGGCGTCGCGTGCACTTGCCGGAGGTCGACGAAGGTGACGTTCGAGTCGCGCGCCGCGCGGACGGTGGCCCGCGCGGCCGCGGCGTCGAAGGCGATCAACGCGTCACCAGTCGCCCGATGGTATTGGTTTTCCCAGCTCACGAGCAGCGGCTCATCGAGAGGCCCGCCGGTGTCGAATACGTTGGCATGGATCGCCAGCACCGGCACCGCGCCAATCGCGTGGATCGTCCCGATCGTGCGGCGCAGATCCGTGTCGTACGCCGCCAATCGTTCCGCCGGCACCCCGGTGAACCGCCAACCGGCCGGGTGCTCACGCGCGTCGCGCGCGATGTCGTCGCGGCGGAGCGAGGTGGCGAGCCATGCGGGGATGAGCGCCTTCGCCTGGTTTCGGAGACGCTCCATCGCGCGCGGATAGAGCGCGTCGCGGAACGGCAATCGGTCCGACGCGGCGGAGTCCGGCTCGGCCGGTAAGGGGCGTTCGTCGTTCAAATACTGCACGGGCGTCGGGTACAGCACGACGACGTCGGGTTGGAGCACGCTGACGCGCAGACGAAGGTCCTGCTCGAGCGTCGGCAACGACATGCCGAAGATCGCGGCATTGAGCACCTCGACGCGCGGCCCTCGGCGCGCGCGGAGGGTGTCCTCGAGCTGTCGGGGAAACTCGTGCCCTGGCGACTCGTACAGCCCGAACGTCTCCGACGCGCCGGCGGTGACCACGCGGAGCGTGCCCGGCGCTTTGACGGGATCGATGTCCGGGCCGCGCATGCCCACGTTGTTGATCACCCATTTCCCGTAGCGTGCGTTCGGGCGTCCGTGCTCGCCAGCGGCGTCGCGCACCAGGAGATCGCCCTCGGACTCGACCCGCGAGAAGATCGGCGTGCCAAATCGGATGGCGTCATCGAGGCGGCACGAGAGCTCCAACGTGACCGCGAACACGATCGCGAGCGCCACCGTCATGGCGGTCGAGCGCACTAGCGGGCCGCCATTTTCTTGGCGAGCCGCTCGTGGGCGCGCTCCACGTGATCGAATACGTATCGCGTCGCCTCGAGCAACGGCAGGCCGTACGGCGGCCAATCGACCGCCGGACCGAATGACAACCGGAGTCCCTCGTTCTGAAAGCGGCCGTTGCGGATCTGCAGCAGCGGATCCGCGGCCTCGTCATGGACGATGACGCGGGTGCGCCGGTCGTTGGCCGCATCGTGCTGGTCGAGCCCCACCGTGGCCACGACGTCCGGACGCGTGCGGCGCACCTCGTGCAACAGTCGGATCGCGCGCGGGTCCGGGAGATAGCGGGTGTTGTACTTCGCGTTCCAGACCTCGATCGCGTCGATCCCGGCGCGGACCTCGTCTGGCATCTGATACTTGAACAGAACGGGATGGGCCGCGATGGTGAGCGCTGCCGCCCCTCGGGTGCCCGCAATGAAATCGGCCGGCTTCGCCGGCTCGATCCAACGCGTCAGGCCCAGCGCCAAGAGATGAAGCCCCGTATAGCCCTCGAACCGAAATTCGAGGCCCGGGATGAGCGTGACCCGCGCATCCGAGTTCTCGGCACACTCGGCGCGGTATTCGGCAAAGCGGTGTGAATCGAAATCTTCCGCGTGGTCCGTGAGACCGACGAAGCGCAGTCCGCGCTCGAGCGCGAACTCCCGCAGCCGCGGCAGCGTGTCGCGGCAATCGTGCGAGTACGCGCTGTGGACGTGGACTACGCCGACCGCGCGAGCCATCGAACGCTCTCCAGAAAGAACGGCATGGGGTCGCTGAGGCGGAACACCTGATCCGGCGCAAAGCGCAGGCACGAACCGAGGAAATCGACGACGGCTCTCGCGCGTCCGGGCGCATCGCTCGGGAGCGCCAGCGCGGCATTGGAACGGCGCAGTCGGGCCAGCACATGATCGACCTCGCCCCACCACCACCGCCCGCCGAGACCTGCGCGATACTGGTCGGGACCCCGCACGGATTCGCCCAGGGCGAGACGGACGAGCAACACGGGAAAGTCCACACCGGCATCGATCGCCAACTGGAGCGAGCCCCAGAACCGGCCGTTCACTTCCATGAGGTACGGCGTGCCGGTCGCGCGGTCGACTTTGCATTCGACCATGGCGACGCCGGACCAGTCGAAGTCATCGAGCAGCGATGCCGCCCGGGCGATGAGGTCCGCATCCGGCGCCACGCTCTCGGCGTAGACACTCACGCCGCCGCTCGGCGGCTTCTCCCGCAGGCGCTGGTGCATGAATGTCGCGACGCGCTCCCCGTTCCAGCGCAGGACGAACACGCCGACGCCAGGACCGACGATGCGCTGCTGCAAGAGCAGCGGATAGGCCTGCGGCGGAAGCGTGTCGAGGTGCGCCTCGAGCGCGGCCGGCCCCGATGCGTGACGGACCGACATCTTGACGCGCGCGCCCTTTGCTTCACCCACGGAGCGAGAAGGCTTGAGGACAATCGGATAGCGCAGTGTCGCC
>DATHNL010000111.1:0-2041 GCA_035486035.1 Gemmatimonadaceae bacterium | reverse complement strand
GAGCGGAACAGCCCAGTCCTGCACCCAGTGCCACTCCATACCATCAGCCACCGCACGACTGCCGGCCAGGCGTCCCGTGGCGAACGATCGCTCGTCGGGGTTCGTCGTGATGAACAGATCCCACGTCGTTCGAACGCTCGCGCCGCTCACTGTCGGCAGCCAGAAGCGATTGTCCTCCAGTCGACCTTGGGTCCACACGACGCGAGGCGTGTCGACGAAATACACACCGGCCGGTGGCCGCACAACGGAGTACGCGATGTGAATGGTCGCGGACGCTCCCGGTTGTAACGGGTCAGCCAGCGTCACGGACAGCGTATCGGTCGATTGGCGGTGTATAAGCGCGCGGTCGGATCCATCGCGTACCGAAGCGATGACCAGCCCCACCGCATCGAGCTCGATCGTATCCAGTAAGGCGCGGCCAACAGATCGCACGCGAATCTCGGTCGAGGCATTGACCGCTCGCTGGTCGTGGTCAAAGCGAACGCGAATGATCTGATGCTCGATCTCGAATGACGGCGGAGACCACGAATGCGATGTGCCTGGCGGCGCCGCCCCCCACGCCATTCCTTGCTCGTCCATATTTGTCTCCAGAGCGCCAGTGGGACCCGGAGTCCCACAAGCGAACACCAGCCGCCGCTCATCGACCCGCAAAAGGCCGAGGGGAAATAAGTTACGCGCCGGCACGGTCCTAGCCTTAGGGGGCAGTATGCAAGACCTCAAAAACGCATTTCGCTCGCTCGCCCGCGCGCAGGGCCTGGCGATTACCGTCATCCTCACGCTCGCCCTGGGGATCGGCGCCAATGCGGCGATCTTCACGCTTGTCCGCGGCGTGCTCCTCCGCCCGCTCGTCAACCGCGACGAGCAACACTTGATCTACATTCGTCAGAGCCAG
This sequence comes from Gemmatimonadaceae bacterium, assembly GCA_035486035.1. Classification (GTDB taxonomy): domain Bacteria; phylum Gemmatimonadota; class Gemmatimonadetes; order Gemmatimonadales; family Gemmatimonadaceae; genus DASRDS01. Next base: position 1,149 of record DATHNL010000111.1, on the reverse strand, counting down.
AGTGGGATCGGCTCTGAGGACGCCTCGTTCTCCGTCCCCGAGCTCAAGGACATGGAATCCGGGGTCCACTCGTTCTCCGCGTTCGGCGAGTTCTCGGACGTCGGCTTCGTGATGGTGGGCCTCGGCGAGCCGCGCCAGGTCCGCGCGGGCGTGGCCGGCGGCTCGTACTTCGATGTCATGGGCCTCCACCCGGTCCTCGGCCGCCTCATCGGCCCAGCCGATGACGGCCCGGCGGCGCCCGGTGTGGTCGTCCTCACGTATCGATTCTGGTCCTCGGTCCTGCACAGCGATCGGGGCGTGCTCGGCAAGACTGTGCGCCTCGGCAGCGGCTCCCTGGGCACGCGCAACGCAACGGTCATCGGGGTGCTCGAGCCCTCGACCCAGTATCCGGACGAGACCGAGATCATCGCCAATCTCGTCACGAGCCCACACCATCTCTCGGCGACCATGGTGACGGGCCGCGTCCACCGCATGACGGAGCTGTTCGGTCGGCTCGCCCCCGGCGCAACGCTCGATCAAGCGCGGGTCGAGCTTGAGACCGTGTATGCCTCGATGGTGAGACAACATCCGGAAGCGTACCCGAAGAACGCCGCGTCCGCCATCAGCGCGATTCGTCTGCGCGACCAGATCACCGCCCGCGCACGCCCGGTGCTGCTCGTGCTGCTCGCGGCGTCGGCGTTGGTATTCATCATCGCGGTCTCGAACGTCGCGAACCTACTCCTCGCCCGCACCGTGCGCCGCGAAAACGAGCTCGCCGTTCGCGCCGCGCTCGGTGCCAGCGCGGGCACACTCCGGCGCGCCCTGCTCGCCGAGAGTCTGGTGCTCTGCGGCGCCGGCGCACTCCTCGGTGTGCTGAGCGCGGAGCCCATGGTCGCGATTCTCAGCCGCTATGCCGCGCGATTCTCGGTGCGCGCGCTCGATCTCACAGTCGACTCCAGCATGCTCTGGGTTGGGGCGGGCCTCGCGATCGTCGCGGCGGTCCTGCTCGCGTTCGTCCCGCGCCTCCCGTCGGCGGGATTCGGAGTGGCCAGTGGCGGTGTTCGCATCACCGGCGGCACCAACCGCCGGCTCCGGCTCTTCGCGATCACGCAGATCGCCGCCTCGTTCGTCCTGCTGGCCGGCGCCAGCATGCTCGTGAAGTCCCTGCTG
>DATHNL010000110.1:0-4460 GCA_035486035.1 Gemmatimonadaceae bacterium | reverse complement strand
CGACGCATTTCCGATAGCGACGCGGGCTCGATCTATCTCGTCGAGCGTACCGAGGACGGCAACCCCACCAGTCTCAAGTTCAAGCTGTCGCAGAACTTCTCACTGCCGAACTTGCCTTTGAGTGAGTTCACCGTCCCAATTGACCATACAAGCCTGGCCGGATATGCGGCGGCGACGGGCGAGGCGCTCGTCATTGATGACGTGTATCTGCTGCCGGGTGACGTGACCTACAAGCAGAACCGGAGCTTCGACGAGAAGTTCGGCTATCGCACGAAATCGATGCTCGTGCTCCCGATGAAGACCCACCGGGACGAAGTCGTCGGCGTGCTGCAGCTCCTCAATCGCAAACGCGGAGCGGACACCCGACTCAGCGATCCGGAGATCACGGCGCGCGAGGTGATCCCCTACGACCACCGGTCGGTCGAGCTCGTGACAGCGCTCGCCTCCCAGGGCGCGGTCGCGATCGAGAACAGCTTGCTCTACGAAGACATCGAGCGCCTGTTCGAGGGTTTCGTGACCGCGGCCGTGACGGCGATCGAGTCGCGCGATCCGACGACCTACGGTCATTCCTCGCGCGTGGCACAGATGAGCGTTGCGCTGGCCGAGGTCGTGGACCGTGGGGGTCGCGTCCGGTTTTCGCGCGAGCAGCTGCGGGAGCTGCGCTACGCCGGCCTGCTCCACGACTTCGGGAAAGTCGGCGTGCGCGAGCAGGTGCTCGTCAAGCAGAAGAAGCTCTACCCGTTGAACGTCGACCTCATTCGCCTGCGATTCGCGGTGCTCGCTCAGACGGCCGACGACGCGGCGCGCGCCGAGTTGGACCGGCTCTTTCAGGCCGTGCTCTCGGCCAACGAGCCGTCGCTCGACGACAAGCGACAGAACGACGCGCTGGCCGCAGTGGCCTCGCTGACGTACCAGGATCTGGACGGCGAGTGCCGGCCGGTGCTGACGAGCGACGAGCAGCGGTGGCTCTCCATCGCGCGCGGTACGCTCGACGAGCACGAGCGCCGGGAAATCGAGTCCCACGTGACGCACACCTATCGGTTCTTGCAGCGGATCCCGTGGACGCGCGAGCTCCGCCACGTGCCGGAGATCGCGTTCGCGCACCACGAGAAGCTGAACGGCCACGGATACCCACGCGCGATCGCCGGCGACGCGATTCCCGTGCAGGCGCGGATTATGACGATCGCCGATATCTACGACGCGCTGACGGCGGCGGACCGGCCCTATAAGCGGGCCGTGAGCCCCGAGCTGGCACTCGAGATCTTGCAGCGGGAGGCAAAGGCCGGCGAGCTCGACGCCGACCTGCTGCACACGTTTATCTCGGCCCGAGTCTACGTGCTCTAGTGGCGGTCGCCGCCCGCGGGATTGAGCGGGTTGTTATTGATATCGGCCACCGACTGCTCGAAGATGAACCGCTCCTGGTACATCGCGGGCACTTTCTGCCCGTGATACATGGCCGGGCTGAACGCCATCTTGACCCACGCATCGCACACCGCGTGCGTCAGCCCGATGCTCGACGACTGCGTGACGATCGCGGTCTTGGGGTCGATGTGTCCGGTCGTATCGACGACGCCGGTGATCACCACCCACTTCCGGGGCCCACCCGCGTCCGTCTCCTTGTCCAGATCCAGCTGCGACAAGTTGTGAAACTTTATGTCCTGGACCTCGGGCTGGACGCCGTTGTCCTGGCGACGCGGCTTGCGATCGGGTTTCGCAACAATGCTGGCCTTGGTCGCCGAGTCGAGCACATCAGCGCCCGCGCAGGGCCCCAGCGCCGGGTTCCCTTGAGCCGCCGCGGTCTGGCTCGCCAGCAGCAGCACAAGCGCAAAGACAATAGTCCGCATGCGTTCAAATTCTGGCCCGCTTCGCAGCAACGGCTAGCGGCGTGATCGCTTCGTTACGTACGCCGCGATGCAGAGCGCGAGCGTCAGCACTGCGGCAAGCGTCCCGATCCAATCGCCCCAGCGCACATACAACGTGCTCACGTGTGTGGTCGCGACATCGAACGTCGGCGCCGCCGCTACGAATAGTCCGGTGGCGCCGTGCACGCGGCCGAGCGGATCGACGTATTCGGAGATGCCGGTGTTGGCGGCGCGGACAATGCCGACGCGATTCTCGATCGCGCGGAGCCGCAGATTCGCCACGTGTTGATACGGCGCCAGGCTGCGACCGAACCAGGCGTCATTCGTGATGTTGGCCAAGAGATCGGCGCTGTCGCGTCGATATTGTCTCGACAGATCGGGAAAAATCGACTCGTAGCAGATCAAGACACCGACTTTGCCGAGTGGGATCCGATACGGCTTGGGATCATGGCCGCGTCCGAATCCCCCGAAGTACTTGAGTCCCTCGAACCATCGCGGGTTGACGAATGGCACGCGCTCGACGATCGGGACCAAATACTCTTTGTGGTATGACGGCTGAAGGATGATGCCATCCGGCTCGGCCAGGTCGGCCGCGTTGTAGATCTCATACGCGGTCCGCGATGACCACGTGACGTCGAGCACACCGAACAACACTGGCGCGTGCGTGACCGCGGCCAGCGCGCGCAATGAGTCACGCCACTCGGCGTGCTGCGGCAGGAAATCGGGGAGCGAGGCTTCCGGCCAGACGATCAGCGCCGGTTTGTCTGCCAGGGGCGCCACGGCGGCTCTCGTGTCGCGAGCCATCATGCCCATAAAAAAAGGCCGATTGGCCTCCTGGATCTTCTCGTCCTCCGGGACGTTGGGCTGGACCACGGTCACGCGGCCGAGTGGCACCAGCGTCGTGGTTTTCAGTCGCCACGCGCCGTAGCCATATACGGCGACCGCCAGGACGGCGACGGCTGTCACACGCGCGACAACGCGGCGTTTGGTCACGAGCGCATCCGCCAGAAGGCCATTCGACAGGGCGAGCCACGCGGTCACACCATGGACTCCGCTGACATCGGCGAGTTGTGCGAAATGAGGAAACGTCGAGACGCCGAGTCCGAGCGGGAGCCACGGGAACGCCAGGTCGCCGAGGTGCAGCAGGACGAGCTCCGAGGTGACCCAGACGATGGGCAGCAGAATCGCCATTGGCCATCGTGTGAGACGGCGTGAGGCGAACAAGGCCGCCGTGGTCAGCGCGAACCACGGCGCCAGCCACACGAGCGCGGCAACATAGCCCAGGCTCGCCAACCACGTGAAGATCGACAGCGCAACGGCGATCCAATAGAGGTTCGCGCCGTAGCCCAACAGACAGAACCAGAGGCCCATCCGAGCGGCGCTGCCGATCGTCCCCTCGGAACTGTCAGCGACGCGCGCAACGCCGGCCGCGAGTGGCACCAAGCAGACGAAGGCAGGAACAAGCAGCCCGAATGGCGGAAACGTCAGCGCGAACAGCAGGGCCGACCCACCCGCCACAATCAACTCGGAGCGCGAGGGCCGGAGCGTCACAGCTTGATCTCTTTGCCCTCGTCCGCCGACTTGTAGATCGCCTCGGCGATCTTATGAACGACCACTTGATCCATGGGCGGCTCGTACTTGGTCTCGTCCCGCACGAGCGCCACGAGATGCGCGAGCTCGGCGCGATACGACTGGATGAACACACTTTCGCGCGCGGCCGCGCCGGTGGGTGACACGTCAGTCGGCCGGCCATTCAGGGATTTCACGACGCGGAGCGGCGCCAGGCGCGCGCTGCCGCGGGTCGACAGCACCTCGAACCACCACCGATCTTCCTCGCCGACGTACGACCACGAGAGGTCGAATGACAGCGAAAGCCCCTGGGCACACTCCAGATGCACGAGCAGCGTGTCCTCGACGGCATTGGCCCCGCGCCCGCGGTCCATGTGGGCCGTCACGCGGACTGGATCGGGGAAATCAGCCAACCATAATGCCAAGTCCAGGAGCGGAATACCGTGCTCGAAGAACACGCCACCACCGGCTTCTGGTCGACGGGACCGCCACCCCTCCGACGGCCGGCTCACCTGATATGATCCCGCACGAATGCCGAGCAAGCGACCGAGCTCTCCACCACTCAGGAACCGTTGCAGCGTCTGCACATCGCTTCGGAACCGGTGGTTGTTCGCGACGACGACTTTTCGCTCGGCACGGGTCGCCGCGGCGAGAATGCGTTCTACCCCACGCGCGCTCAGCGCCAAGGGCCGCTCGCAGAACACGTGAACGCCCGCGGCCAACGCACGCAACGTCTGTGGCTCGTGCAGGTGGTTGGGTGTCGCGATGACGACGGCGTCCAGCTCGTCGAATTCCAGCAGATCGTCGATGTCGGTGTAGACGTCCCGCACCTGGAACCGGTCTGCCAGTGAGCGAGCCTTTGGTCCGTCACTGTCGCACAGGGCCACGACTTCGACGCCGCGCATTTTGGCGAGCACGGGCAGATGCGCGAGCTGCGCGATCGCGCCGACGCCGAGCACGCCGACCTTCAGCCCAGGAGGGTTCGTAGGACTCACCGGGCCCTCCGTTCGGGCTGAAAGAGATATCGGA
>DATHNL010000109.1:0-15400 GCA_035486035.1 Gemmatimonadaceae bacterium | reverse complement strand
GCGAACGTCCGGCGGCCAGCAACAGGTCGCCGTAGAGCTCGCGCGCTGGGAGCACCGGTCCCGGTGATATCGGCAGCGTGGGCTGTCGATCCTCGAGATCGGCCGCTTCCGACGCACGGGAGATCGCCCCGGCCGTGTCACCGGCGGCGAGTGCGAGCCACGCTGATGCGGCCAGTCGCTGAATCTTGACCTCGGGAACCCCGTGCTCGATGGCGTCGAGCTCGTCCACGTCGACCCGCGCGGCGGCGGTGTCGCCACTCCGCGCCGCGCCGATCGCGCGAGCGAAGTGCGTGATCGCCTCGGTCTCGCGGGCGTCGGGCGCCGGGCGTACCGTGAGCACGGCGGCCTCCTTCCAGGCGTTGCGCTCGAGCGCATAGCGGGCCGGGATCGCGGCCAGCGCATAGGCGTTGGTGTACGACCCGGCCGGATAGCTGACAGTGACCGCGTTGGCCTCGTCAACGATCTTCTTCGCGTCGCTGTCGCGGTGCTTCTGTAGGTACGCGTAGACGAGATAGTCCATCGCGTGGCCCCGCTGATCCCAGAGCCCATGCCAACCCTGTTGCACCTCGTACTGCCGCGCGATGTCGGCTGACCTGACATTCGCCGCGATGTCTTCGTCCCACAGACCCATTCGCGTGAAGATGTGGGACGGCATGTGCACCGCATGCGGCACGGCGGGCGCGATCTGGGCGTAGCGTCGCGCGGCGTCGAGCGCGAGCGGCGCCAGGCGCGGCGAGTCATTGGCGTGGATCACGTAGTGCGCCAACCCCGGATGGGACGGGTCGGCACGGAACAGGGGAAACAGGATCGAGTCCGCACGCCGCGCCCGCGCACCGGTCGTGTCGTAGGCGGCGCCGTTGGCGATGATCGCCAGCGCGTAGAAGATCGCCGCCTCGTGATCCTCGGGGTTCTGCCGGTACACTTTCTCCATCGCCTGCTCGTATGCGGTAATCCGCACCCGGTAGGACGGCGTGGGGAGCTCGCGATAGTATGTGGCGATCGCGTCCGCGTAGTCGCGCTCGCGCGGCGTGTGCGCGAGCATCGCCGCGCGTTCGCTCAAGTCGTGGCCACGCTTCAAGTCTTCGGGCGACGGCGGCGCCCACATCGAGTGGAGCAGGCTCATCGCCTGACCCCAGTATGCCATCGCGCAGTCCGAGTCCGCAGCGCTCACCGCCGCGAACGTGCGGAACGACTCCTCGTACCAGAACGAGTGCAGCAGCGCGACGCCGCGCTCGAACTGGGGCTGCACGTCGCTGGCGCAGGACGTCGCGAAGTGCACATGGCCGATCTCGTGCTCGTGTGCCTCCTGGGCGCCCAGGACGGTCGACACGGCCAGCAGCATCAGCGGAGCGCGCATAGCACCTCTCGTCCATCAATACTACAATCGCTCGCAGGCCGCGCTCAACAGCGCCTTCGCCTTGTCATAGTCGGCAGACTTGAGATCGAGCGTCACCATCACGTCATGCCGCGTCGCGCCTAAGATGCTGCCGTTGATGAGCGCGGCTGAGTCCCAGGGGCCGCGAAGCGTGGTGTCGGTCTTGAAGCTCGTCGTGACGGGCGCACCAGTGGCGGAGCCACCGACCATCTTCATGAGACCGCCCATGATCTTCTGCTGCGACGAGTCGAGCGTGGGCATCGAGACTTGGGGCGTGCCGAGGACCCCGCTGCCCATCGGCATCGTATGCTTCAGCCGGTCGAGCGCTTGATATCCGCCGCGCCATGTGACGGCCATTGGGTACGATCGGGGTTCGGCACCCCCCTTCACCTTATACGTGCACTCCGAGCCATCGGGGTCGGCGACCGGATCCCCGTCCAACGGTCCGAGGATCTGTACAACGCGCGCCCGCGGTATCAGATCGCACGCACTCGCCAGGCGCGGATGCGGCTTCGGCGCGAGCGCGGCCGCCCGCGCACCGTCATAGTCCAACGGATGGTTGAGCCGGCCGACGATCTTCGTGGCGAGATCAATGGCGCCGGGTTTGCCGGCCTCTGAGCCGCTGACGTCGACGATGATCTGGGCGTCGGACTTCCACACGGTCAGGCTGCCCATGATGGACCACATCGATCGGTCCCATGGTCCGTTCGGACCGGCCAAGAGGCGTGCGCCCTGAGTCTGCCCGCCGGCGATGGTCTTTGGGGCGCCCGTCACGACTTGACCGACCTGAGCGGCTCCGGCGCCGCGTGAGACCGTTATGACAACGCTTCGTCCGTCGCGCCCGCGATACATGCAGGCATCGCCGGTCGGACTCGGGGCGACGTCGCCGTCGTCGTAGCGGTAGGGAGGGTTGGCGAGGGGACCGACGTAGGCCTCCGCCTCGCTCGAGGCGAGCCATCGGCACGAATCCGTTCCGTCCTGCGCTTGGCAGGCGGTGGCCGCGAACACGAAGATGATGAGAGAGAGTCGCATGCGGCCATCGTAGCACGGTCGCATCTCGCTGCCGTCTCTTGCGCGACAGACGGTCGCGAGACGCAAGCGCCCTAGCGTGCCACCTCCCCCCGCACGAGGTCATGGTGCCCAGGCTCCGACTCACCGCGCTGATCGCGCTTCTCCCCGCACTCCCTTTGTCCGCCCAGGGCCGCACCAGGACGTACTACATCGCCGCCGACCCGGTGTCCTGGGACTATTTACCCGGTGGCCGCGATGCGATCGTTGGTGCGCCGATGGTCGACACGGCGTTTTTCGCCAATGCCAAGCCCCGCCCGGTGGCGACGACGTACCAGAAGGTGCTCTACCGGGCGTACACCGATAGCTCTTTTCGCACGTTGGAGGCTCGCCCTCCGGAATGGCGGCACTTGGGATTTCTGGGCCCGCTCATTCGGGCCACCGTGGGCGACACCATTCGCGTCGTATTCCGCAACAATGGTCCGCGGCCATTCAGCGTCCACCCACATGGTGTGTTCTATGAGAAGGGCTCCGAGGGGGCGCCCTACGATGATGGCACCGCGGGCACCCATAGGACGGGCGACGGCGTGCCACCTGGCGGCACCCACGTCTATGTCTGGCCCGTGCCTGATCGCGCCGGCCCCGGCCCGATGGACGGGAGCTCCGTCTTATGGATGTATCACTCGCACGTGGACGAAGTCCGCGACATCAACACCGGGCTCTTTGGTCCCATGATCGTGACGGCGCGGGGGAAAGCCCGACCGGATGGCTCGCCGATCGATGTCGACCGCGAGATCATCGCCAGCTTCATGCAGGTCGAGGAGAACGACAGCTGGCTGCGGGACCAGAACGCCCTGCGGCGGGACTCGCTCGAGCACCTGGGCCCGATGCCGAATCCGTCGAAAACGCAGGACGTCTATCCGTGGTTCGTGAAGTTCACGATCAACGGCTTCGTGCACGGCAGCATGCCGCTCGACGAGATCACGATGAAACGGAACGAGCGGGTGCGCTGGTATCTCATGGCGTCGACGAACGACTTCGACTTTCATGCCCCGCACTGGCATGGCAACACCGTCATCGTGAACGGCATGCGAACGGACGTGACGCAACTGGCGATGATGCAGATGGCGATCGCCGACATGATCCCCGATAACGTCGGCACGTGGCTCTTCCACTGCCACGTCTCGTTTCACAACGAAGAGGGGATGGCCGTGCGCTACCGCGTTATCGCGGCAACGCCGTGAGCCGATGGAGGACGGGATCGGTGTGAAGAAAGTACGGCCACGCGCCGCGGTCTCGCGACTCGCGCACGAGCGCGGCGCCGTCGTCCGGTCGGCCGAGGAGCACGGCGATGCGCGCGCGATAGAACGAGGATCCCCAGCTGCCGCGGTCCGCGGGCAGCGATGCCAGCCAGGCATCCACTGCCCGCGCCGTTCCCGTGTCGCCGCTCGCCGCCGCCAATCCACCCAGCGTGCCACGGAAATCGACGTTCCCCGTATCCTCGGCCACGAGCGCGCGCGCCATGGCGATGGCAGGCACGAGGGTCCCTCGCACCTCGTTCAACCACACCTTGAACGTCCGGAGCTCCTGCGAGTTACGGGTGCCTGGCGCTTGGGCGTCGATCCACGCGATGGTGCTGGCCGCCGCCTCGCGCGCCGCCGACGTGTCCCCATGCACCATGAGCTCGCGTGACCCGTAGGTGCCGATCCAGGCCGGAGTGCCCGTGAGCTCCGTGCGGCCATAGGTATTGGGACCGAGTCCGGAACCGAGGCTGGGCTCGGGCGGCAGCGCGAAGGACGCATCGAGCTCGCGTAGCACCTCCGCGGGCCGGCGCAGGCCCGCCAACGCACGGACGCGGTTGAAGATCTGGTCGAGGGTCTCGTGGGAAATCTGACGGTTGGCGGCCACGAGCTCCGAGTCGTGCTGGCCCACGAGATGATAGGCCTCGCAGAGGTCCCCCCAGTAGTCGATGTGGTCCGGGGTCGGGAGCCAGTCCAAATCCGTCTGCGGGTTCATCCGCAGCAGCGCCTCGATCGCCAGTGCCGGGCGATTGGCCCAGAGCGCCGCGCCCGCCGTCGACACTTGCATCGGAGACGATGGCGGGAGGGCGCGGCCTCGTTCGATCACGAGGCGCAGCATCTCGTCGTTGCGGCCGTGACAGTGCGCCACCGCGATGCGAAGGGTGAACCCGTCGACCGGTTCCAGCGCATGGCGATGGAGGCGGGGCAGCGCGGCAATCGAGTCGACCGCCACGCAGTCACCCAGTCGCGCCGCGGCGGTGGCGAAGCCGATCGTCGACCCGTCGAATGTGGAGTCGAGCGCCATCGACACCGCATAGAGTGATTCGGCGCGGGCGGGGTCGCCGAACCAGAACTGGTCGTGGCCCGCGATGTATGGACTGTACGCTTCGAATGGCGGAGGCGCGACACTCGCGTTCCACGCGGCCGCGAAATGGGGATCCAGTATCGAGGCGACCGAGGCCAGGACGCGCGAGCGCGTGGCCTCGACGCCGTCGGCCGGCCGCGTGAGGCTCGCCGCCAGCGGACCGACACTGCGCAGGACGCGGGTCGAGGCGACGTCGATGATCGATGCGATGAAGAGGAGACTGTCGCCGGAGCGATAGTAGCTGCCGGTGATGAGCGTACTCGCCCCGTTCCGTCGTGCCAGCGCAATCGGTTCGATGGGCTGACCCGCCGATGCGTGGACGCGGGTGAACAGCACGCGTGGGTCGACGACCTCGATCAGCTTCGTTTGCAGGATGCTGCGGGTGATCCAGTCCACGACCATGTCGCCGACGGGGTCGAGGCGAGGGTCGCCGGTACGGTTCTCGAAGACCGAGACGATGAGACGAGGGTGCGGGTGGGCAGACGCCGATGGCGCCCGTGCCAGCACCCCGAGCATCGCGAGCGCGACCACGCCCGCCGCTCCCGCCATGGGCCACCAGCGGCGACCGCTTCGCCGCGGCAGTGCGGTCGCTGGTGGCGGCGCCTCAGCCGGCGTGACGTCCACCGGAGCGGCGCTCCGAGCGCGCAAGCGCTCGAACAGCGCCCGTGCCTCCGCACTCGGCTCGGCGTCGAGCTCCGCTTTCAATCGCTCCGCGAACGTCTCGTACAATCGCAGGGCTGCACTGCGGTCGCCGGCTGCATCAAGCGCCAGCGCTGCCTTTTGCAACCAACCCTCGTCGAACGGCGCGAGCTCACCCGCTCGCAACGCGGCGCGGCCGGCGTCGGCGTGACGGCCCTCGCGCATGGCGGCGTCGACCACGGCGCCGAGTGCGCGCAGCGCGAGCTCGCGGGCACGTGCTCGCTCGCGAATGAGCCAGTCCTCGAACGTCTCACCGGCATTGCTGACGTGAAATCCGTCGAGCAGCTCGCCGCGGTAGAGGCCGGCGGCCTCGTCGTAGCGGTTGCCGGCGACGGCGTCGCGCAGCGCGACGACATCGCACCAGAGTTTCCCGCCGTCGAGCTTGATCTCGTCGTCGCCACGACTCGCGAAGACGTCGTCGCCCAGCGCGAGGCGCAGTTGATAGAGTGTGTTGCGAAGGGCGCGCCGTGCCGCGAACTGATCGAGCTCGGGCCAGAACACCGCGAGCAGACTGTCGCGGCGGTGGTACGTGTCGGCGCCGATGGCCAGGTACGCCAACAACGCCAACCGCTTCGGCTGTGCAAGGAGGGCGCTCGCATCGGTGCCGTCGGCGCGCGAGATCTGAGGCGCGCCGAACAGCGCGAGGCGTATCACGGTAGCCACTGTCTCCTAATAGTCTGCGTTAGCCTCACCAGTGGCGACCCCGAACATGTGTTACCGGCCGTCCCTCATTTGGGCAGACTATAGAGCACCTTCCCATTCTCGTCCAGAAACTCGAGCGTGGCGACGTTCGAGGAGTCCACCGCCATCCGAATGCGAGGCTTCCCCTTCGTGTCCATGAGGAGGACGGCGGCATCGTCGTGCCTCGTGCGGCCGACGAACACGCGTTCCGTGAAGTGCCCTAGCTCGGTCCCGTGCTCCTTGAGCAGTGCTTGCATGGCGTCTTTCTTCGGTTGCCCGTCGCTCATCGTTTGCACCTTCACGAGCCCGCGGGCAAGGTCGGCGGTGAGGGGGACGTTCGGCTGATCCCAGACCTCGAGCGCGTCTTCCTTGGTGTCGCCTTCCTGGCTATGGCTCATGCCAATCGCCTCATTCTGCCGATAGTTGTCGAACCGGATCGTGCCGCCCGCGACCGGTTTGCCATCGACCATCTTCCCGTGGTACACGAGGCCGCCGTCCTCGTCGCCTTCGTCATTGAAGAAGATCATGCCGGCGCCATCGCGCTTGCCATCGCGGTACGAGAGGTCCACGCCGGCGACCGTGCCGCCGGGCATTCGATCCGTGTTCGCGATCGCCAGCCGCAAGTGGCCGTCCTTTTCACGGATATTGATTCGCTCGGCGTCGATCTCGGTGAATTTAGCGCTGCCTGGGCCCGGGCCTTTGGCGGCGACGAAGATCAGAACGCCAAACGCCAACGTGGACGCGTAAGCGTACGCTTTCAGGAATCGCAGCTCCCGCTCGATCTTGCTGTCCATCTTGCGCGACCTCCGCCTGGGGGGTAATTGTACGGACAAATAAGACTTCACTCCCGGGCGCGTGCTGTCCAGAGCCACATCCCGCTTACCCGAATTTATGCGCTCTGATTGTATGCGACTTGCGTAAGGCTGCTCCCGTTGACTCATCACGGGAGTGTCCATGGTGTCCGCGGTTCCTCGTCGGTCTGCGTCGCTTACGGTGTTTACCACATGTGCGATCGCCATCATGACCGCTTGCTCCGATTCCGCGGCGCCACCGATGGCGGCATCGATCCGCGCGTCGGCCGCCGCGCTGCCGGTCGTGAATGCGGTCGTGCGTGTGCTGCCTGGACTCGATGGAGCACATCCGCGAGGGATCGACGAGTTCGATGAGGTCGTTGGCAGCACCGCGGCGAATGTGCCGTTCTACTGGAGCCCGTCGCTCGGGCTGGTTCTGTTGCAGCATCCCGGGTTTACGACGGGGCAAGCGCGGACGATCAACGACCACGGGGCGATGTCGGGTACCCTCGGCGGGAATACGGCGGTCGTCTGGATGCCGTTACACACTGGCGAGTTCCGCGTGTTCCAGTCACCAGCGTCGCAAAATTGCTCTGCGTCGGTGCTGACGTGGGGCGGCGAGCTCGTTGGGACGTGCGTCGCGACGAATGGCACCGCGTATGGAACGATATTCAATTGGCACGGGGCGCCGACCCAGACCTCAGGGTACGAGTACAACGACCTGTCTGGCGACGGTTATCTCGTCGGGGCGCAAGACGACAATGGTGTACTGACGGCGCCGATTGTCATCTTGCCGAGCGGCCAGTTGGTGGTGTTGCACGGGGTCGATGGCGCGATACACAAATGGGCCGCTGTCAACGCGGTGGCTGAGGGTGGGTACCTCGCGGGCTTCGGCACCGAGGCCGGGTGCACGCAAGCGGTCGTGTGGGGTTTGTTCACCTCGGGGCACGCGACATGGCCCGAACGTTACCTCGACGCATGCGGCGAGGCGAACGGCATTACGTCCGACGGGTATGTCGTCGGGACATCATTCTCGGGCTGGGCTTTCCTCTGGTATGAGGAGCCGGGGCCGGGCTTGCAGCGGCTGCCCGGGCTCGGGCAAGCCGGCGAGACCAGTACGGCCGTGGCGATCTCACTGCATCATGCGCTCGGCACGATCACATCGAATGGTGTGACGCACACGGTTATCTGGAATCTCCCCAACCGCTCGTGACGCCGTCGATGCTCAGTACGAGGGACCGAGCTTCTCCATGAGCTGCGCCCGGCGGTTCCGGCTGACGGCAAGCGCGGTGCCGTCAAGGAGTACCACGGTGAGACCGCCGATGCCATGGCGTCGCACCTCGCGTACCCGGCGGAGGTTGATTATTGCCGAGCGATGGATGCGCGTGAACGCGGCGCAGTCGAGCTGTGCCTCGAGCGATGCGAGCGTCGCCCGCATGACATGACGCCGTCCGCCGATGTGCAGCACCGCGCAATAGTCGTCGGCTTCGATCCAGTCGACATCGCTAGCTGGGACAACGATGTCTTTCCGTCCCACCCGCACCAGGAGTTGGTTGGTCGTTGGGGCGGTAGCGGTCGCGTGGTCGTCGAGCAGCGCGCGGAGTCGTCGCTCGAGGTCCGTGTCCCGCGTGCGTGTCAGCGCGTCGCGCGCCCGGTCGAGCGCCTGCGCGAAGCGATCAGCGGCGACGGGCTTGAGCAGATAATCGATGGCCCGCACGTCGAACGCCCGCACGGCGAAGGCATCGTACGCGGTCACGAAGATCACGGCCGGCATGGTCGCGGGTCCGACGGCGCGCAGCACGCCGAAGCCGTCGACCTCGGGCATCTGTACATCCAGGAACACGAGATCGGGTCGCCCGCTCCGAATCAGTCGAATAGCGGCGTGGCCGCCGAGCGCTTCGCCGGCGATCTCGACGTCATCGTGCTCGGTCAGTAGCCCGCGTAGCGAGGCGTTCCCGAGGGGCTCGTCATCGACGAGGAGCACGCGAATCGGCCGGCGCCGAGTCATGTCGATTGGCGGAGAGGGATCATGATGTCCGCCTGCACGCCGCCCCCGGGAGCGCGGTCGAGATCGAGGCATCCGCCCGCGCCGTAGAGCGCCGCGAGGCGGGCGCGGGTGTTCTTAAGACCAACGCCCCTCGCGCCGTCCAACGTCCAGCCGATGGGCAGTCCGGGTCCGTCGTCGGTCACGCGCAAGTGCAGCCGGTTGGACTCCGCGAAGGCTTCGATGCGCACATGGACTGGCGCTTCACGTCGGGCGACGCCGTGCCGAACGGCATTCTCCACCAGGGGCTGCAGGACCATACTCGGCACGAGCGCACCGCCAATGCCGTCCATGGGTCCGACCACCGTCGTCAGGCGCTCGCCGAATCGCGCGCGCTCGATCGCCAGGTAGCGGTCGACCAACGCCAACTCGTCGCGCAACGGAATCTCCTGGCTCGCGGTGTCCTGCAGCAGGTGTCGCAGGAGCTCGCTCAGATGCGTCAGGACGCGCACGCCTTCCTCGGGCTCGCGGGCTCTGACAAGGCCCACCGCCGCGTTGAGGGCGTTGAACAGGAAGTGGGGATGCAACTGCGCCCGCAGGGCACTGAGCTGCGCTTGTGCCAGTTCGGCCGACAGCGCCGATGCGCGGATCTCTTGCTCGCGATATCGGTGGAAGTTGTCCATTGCGTAGGCCGCAAGGAGTACGCCGAGGTACAAGATCAGTGTGAAGGGAACCCAATCGGCGAATAGCGCGGCGAATCCCTGATGCCCGCCGTATGTCAGTTTGACGACCGCGGCATGGATGGTGACGGCCGTCAGGCTCGCCACGATGTGCACGCCAATCGAGACCGCGCGCACCGGGCGCCGCAGTGGAAACCGTTGAGCGAGCCAGAGGATCGCCGGCGTCATGAGCGCCCAGGTGTACCATCCCGGTGCGCGATGCACGACGACGAGCCAGAGTGGCGTTGGCGCGCCCCGAAGACGGTCGGAGACGTAAAGGGCCGAGACCTCGGCGAGCGCGGCGACCGACCACACGGCGGTGATCGTCAGCATGGAGAGGCGGCGTGCGCGCATCGTGCCGAACGATGGCATGAATGCTCGGCGAGCGCTACGCGGATGCAGCGAGTGACACTGGCCGTGCCGTCGGCGGTGCGGTGCGGGCGATTCGCCGCATGGCCGCACTGGAGCGCGATGGCGCTTCGTACGTTGCCGCCATGCTTCTCTTCCTTCTCGCCGCGTTGGACAGCGCTCCTCCAGCGCTCGCCTACGATGGCCGTGCCGGTCAGATCACCGTCGCTGTCCCGCGGCTCGATGCGCACATCGCGATCGATGGCACGCTATCCGCGCCCGTGTGGCAGCAAGCGGCGCTGCTCACGGGATTCTCGGAGTACCAGCCGGCCGATGGGGTACCGGCGGACGACACGACCCAGGTGCTCGTGTGGTACTCAAAGGAGGCCATCTACTTCGGCATCCGGGCGTATGAGCGGCACGGAGCGCCACACGCGACGCGCGCCAATCGCGACAAGATCGATGGTGACGACTACGTACAGCTCATCCTGACGCCCTTTATCCACTCCCATCAAGCCGTCGTCTTTGCCGTCAACCCGTTCGGCGTGCAGGAGGATGGCACCATCATCGAGGGCGTGCGAACAAGCCTCGGCGGCATCGGCCTCCGCAATGCCACCGGTCCCGATTTCATCGACCTGAGCCCGGACTTCGTGTTCGAGTCCAAGGGACAGCTCACCGCGTTCGGCTACCAGGTCGAAGTGCGCATTCCGCTGCGAAGCATCAAGTTCCCCGCGAAATCCCCCCAGGACTGGGGCATCAACATCCTGCGCCGAATCCAGCACTCGGGGCACAGCGACACATGGTATCCGACGAAGCTGGGCGCCGCCTCGTACCTCGACGAGGCTGGCGTGCTCACCGGGTTTCGGGACCTGGACGCGGGACTGGTCCTCGATCTCAATCCATTCACGACCGAGAAGGTCATTGGGAATCCCACGTCGGGCTCCGCCACGGGCTGGGGGTATGGCGTGGCGCGACCGGAGCTCGGTGGCAACGTACGGTGGGGGATCACGCCCAACGTCTTGTTCAGTGGCACGTATCGGCCGGATTTCGCGGAAGTCGAGTCGGACGCCACGAAGCTCATCCTCGATCCCCGCGTGGGCGTGTCGTATCCCGAGAAGCGCCCGTTCTTCCTCGACGGATTGGAGCAGTTCAACACGCCCAACAATCTCATTTATACACGCACGATCGAGGCGCCGATCGCGGCGTCAAAGGTGACCGGCAAGCTGGGCGATGTGTCGCTGGCCTATCTGGGCGCGATCGACGAGGAAGATCAGAGCGGGCTCGCTGGCGGCCATCCGGCGATCAACGTGTTCCGCGTCCGCGACGATTTCCCGCAAGGGTCCCAGATCGGCGCGGTGATCACCGATAAGGAGGCCGGCGGCAGCTTCAACCGCTTGGCCGGCGTCGACTCCCGCATCACGTTCGGCAAGCTGTATTCGCTCAGCCTCCAGGCGGCCACGAGCATGACGCGCGACTCGGGCGTGAGCACCGCCGGCCCCCTGTGGCAGGCCACCTTTACCCGCACGGGGCGGTCGTTCTACATGAACTACACGCTGCGGGGCATCGACCCGGAGTTCGACGCGGCCAGCGGGTTCATCTCGCGCGGCGACATCGTGCGCGCGTCGCTCGACCAGCGATATACGTTCTACCCGAAGCACTCGTTTCTGGACACGTTCGGGTTCGGGGCGTGGTACGTCGACACGTGGGTCTATCGGAACTTCACGTCGTTCCAGGCACCGCAGGATCGGGAACTGCTCCCGTACGTGATGGCGACGCTTCGTGGAGGCTGGCAGATCCTCTACACGCTCGCGCTCGGGTACTACGACTATGATCCGTCCATCTACACCGAGTACTACCTGGGCCACATCGGAGCCCACGACACGACGTACACGCACTTCGTCGGCGGTCGAAAGCTCTGGGACATCGATCACATCCTCCAGGTCACCACGCCGACGTTCTCGAAATTCGACCTGTCGATGTTTCAGTATTATGGCAACGACTTCAACTTCTATGAATGGGCGCCGGCCTATATGTGGTGGACCGCGGTGACACTGAACTACCGGCCCACCGGACAGTTGCGGGCGCAGCTCATGTACAACGCGGAGATCTACTGGCGGCGCGACGACAACTCGATCGTCGGCAAGACGCTGATTCCGCGGCTCAACGTCGAGTATCAACTCTCGCGGCCGCTCTTCGTCCGGGTCGTCGCGCAATACGATGGCACGTACCAGAACACGTTGCGCGACGATTCGCGAACCCGGCTGCCGATCTTCATCTTCGACCCCACCACGGGCACCTACGCGCGCGCCGCGGCGTTCCAGGACAATCAGCTGCAGCTCTCAGCCCTGTTCGCCTATCAGCCGATCCCCGGGACTGTGGCGTTCATCGGGTACGGGAACACGCTGACCGAGCCGAACGGTTTCCAGTTGCACCCGTTGCACCGGATCGCGGACAACGTGTTCGTCAAGTTCAGCTATTTGTTCCGGATGTGATGCGGCGCGAAGGCGAGCAGCCGGTGCACGAGCAGCGCGGGCATCGCGATGAGCAACGCCGCAATGGCGTACTCGGTGCGAGAGACGCCGACGCCGAACGGGAACCATATCCCGGGAATATGCAGAAGCGAGATCTCGGTCGGGAAAAGCGACATCGCCACCAACACCACGGCGGGTACGGCGAGCCAGGCCTCGCGGCCCTGCTGCCGCACGCCAACAACGGTGATCGCGATCAAAAGCGCGGCCAGCGCCAGCCGCACGATCTGCGCGAGCGTCGCGGCGTGCGCATATTGCGCGACCATCAAGAGCCCGGTGAGCACGCCGACCGCCGCCGGGATCCACGCGGGGCGACGCACTCCGAACCACGCGCGCCACGCCATGATCCACGCGCCGGTCATGAGCGGAATCAGCAGGGTGACCGTGACGATATCGAACATCGGCCGGCTCTCGTACGGGAGCCAGAAGAAGACCGCCTGGTTCTCGCGGCGCGCACCGATGAGGAGCAGCGCCACGATGAGCCACCAATATCCGCGATCGGTATCGAACTGCATCAGGATCAACACCACGATCGCGACGGGGATGAACCCTAAGCCCTCGACGCAGTCGACGATGTACCCGTTGAACTTCTCCAACCACTGCAGATCATACTGCGCCCTCACCGCGGCCGCTTGGCCGACGGCAGGCGCGATGCGGATACCGCCGCCGGACGGATCGCCGATCAACGCGCGCGGTCTGGCCCATGCGCGAATGGCAATGACCACGGTGTCGGACACATGCGAGAGCGCGAACAGGTGCGGCTTCGTGTTGTACATGGTCGGCGGCGTGGTCGAGAAGTCGCCAGCCCCGCCGGCGAGGCGCCCATCGATGAAGAGCTGATACGCGTCGTCCACCTGTAGGGGGCCCAGCACGGCGAGCGTGTCGGTCAGCGGCGCGGTGAGAACGACGCGCGTGCGATACCACGCGAACCCCGTATACCCCGCGTGTCCCCGCGCACCCCAGCCATTGACCCAGCCTTTGAGTCCTACGTCTCCATCGTGCGCGTCGGGCGACGGCGGCGTGAGGTCGACGGCCTCCCACGCGGCGTCGTTGAAATGCGGATCGGCCCACGCCGCATCGTCGCCCGTATGGAATTTCCACTCGGTGAGCGTCACGACTGCGTGTCCAAAGGTGACCGATCCAGCGAGCAGCAGCGACCAGGCGAGCATGGCGCCAGTATATGCCGGCGCAGGCGATCGTGGCTAGATTGGGGCCATGGAAGAGACCTTACTGAGCCGCTTCATGCAGGCGCTGGTGACGGGGGCGATCCGGGTCGTCGATCTGAGCCAGCCGCTCGATCCGAGTACGCCGGTCATCCAGTTGCCGCCGGATTTCGGCCCGTCATGGCCGTTCCGCTTGGAAGAGATATCCCACTACGACAGCCGGGGACCGGCGTGGTATTGGAATAACTTCTCCTGCGGCGAGCACACAGGGACGCACTTCGATGCACCGGTGCATTGGGTGACCGGCAAAGACTACCCGAAGAACGCCACCGATAGCATCCCGGCCGAGAAGCTCCTGGCGCCGGCGTGCGTCATTGACGTCTCCCGCGAGGCGGCTGCCGACAACGACTTCTTGCTGACCCCTGCCCACGTCGAGGCGTGGGAAAAGAAGAACGGGCGCGTTGAGGCGGGATCCTGGGTCCTCATGAGAACCGACTGGTCCAAGCGTCCATCTCCGGCGGCGTTCCTGAACATGACCGATACGGGCGCACACGTGCCCGGACCGCACCCGGAGCTCGTGCCATTTCTGGCACGCGAGCGCAACGTGATCGGGTGGGGGTCCGAGGGCGTCGGGACCGACGCCGGCCAAGCGTTTCGGTTCGATCCTCCGTTCCCGTGCCACAGCATCATGCACGGCAGCAACAAATTCGGGCTGGCCAGCCTCACCAACCTCGATCAGCTACCGCCCAAAGGCGCGATCCTGATCACGCCTCCGCTCAAGATCGTCAACGGCTCCGGAAGCCCCTGCCGCGTGCTCGCGCTGGTGACGGCATGATACATTAGGAGTATGGCGGAACGGAGTTTCGCGAAGGAGGTCCGCAAGCTCAGCCTGGGCGCCGGCGAGGAATTTCGCGGCGAAGGCATCCTCGCCGTCACCAAAGCCCTCCTGCAGTCCGGCGTGTCGTACGTCGCCGGATATCAAGGGGCGCCGATCTCGCACTTGATGGACGTGCTGACCGACGCCAACGCGATCCTCGAGTCGCTCGGCGTCCACTTCGAGCACAGCGCGTCCGAGGCCACCGCCGCCGCGACCCTCGCCGCGTCCGTCAATTATCCGCTCCGTGGCGCCGTCACGTTCAAGTCGACGGTTGGAACGAATGTCGCGTCGGACGCCCTGGCGAATCTGGCATCAGGCGGTGTGTGCGGTGGCGCACTGATCATCGTCGGCGAGGACTATGGCGACGGCTCCAGCATCATGCAGGAGCGATCGCACGCGTTCGCGATGAAATCGCAGATGTGGCTCCTCGATCCTCGGCCCAATCTGCCATCGATCGTGCGCGCGGTCGAACAGGGGTTCGCGCTGTCCGAGGCGAGCCATACGCCCGTCATGCTGGAGCTGCGCATCCGGGCGTGTCACGTGCACGGGCGGTTTATCGCCAAAGACAATGTCCGCCCCCAATTCACGCTCAAAGACGCGATCGAGCACCCGGTCCGCGACACCAGTCGCATCGTGCTCCCGCCGTCGAGTTTTCTCCACGAGCAAGAGAAGATTCGCACCCGGTGGCCCGCGGCGCAGAAGTTCATCGTCGAGCATGGGCTCAATGAGATGTTCGCCGAGGACGCCCAGGACATCGGCATCATCCTGCAGGGTGGCATGTACAACACCACCGTGCGGTCCCTCGAGCTGCTTGGCCTCGCCGATGCGTTTGGCGACACCAA
>DATHNL010000108.1:0-27375 GCA_035486035.1 Gemmatimonadaceae bacterium | reverse complement strand
TGGCCGCATCGGCTGGGAATGACATCTCCACGCGGAGCTCGTCGAGCGTCACGTCCTGCGGGGTGCCGAAGGTGGTCAAGGTGTTGAAGAGTCGAAGCACAGTGCCGTCGTCGAGCTGAATCTCGAGCGGCGCCGTCGAGGACAACGGCACATCATCGTTAGCAATGTGGATCGGCGGCGCGTATGGCGAAAGCTCGCGGAGCAGATCGTCAGACGGTGAGCCCGGCGCAGTCGCCGCCTCGCGGCGCAGGCGGGCCATGAGGTAGGGCCCCGTCGTCTGCCAACTGCGAATGCGCGGACGCAGGCCCGTCGGCGAGAACATCAGGCGCATGAAGTTCGGCTTGCCGTCCGGCGACAGTGATGCGAGCGCGGACGGATCGACGCAACGCGAGACGACGCGCTCGTTCGCCGCGTTCCGCATCACCATGTTCCAGTAGCGGTCGAGCACCATCGCCGGATACGGCTCCTGGTGCGAGAGAATCCGCTCCAGCGCCTCGCGAGCGCGCTGCATGGCCGCGGCGTCGAGGTTGCTCTCGGGATACACGGCCGCGAACCCCGCGGCGGCGAGGAGATCGTTCCGCACGCGCAGCGGCAACTCCAGCGCGGCCGCGATCTTGAGCACCATCTCGCGACTTGGCTGTGCGCGACCCGACTCGACGAAGCTCAAGTGCCGCTGCGAGACGTCCGCCTTGAGCGCCAGCGCGAGCTGGCTCTGATGTCGCACGGCGCGCCACTCGCGCAGCAATCTCCCCAGGGCTGGCACGTATTACCTCGCACGTAATTGAGACTAGGGCGTCGTGCAATTTACCATCGATGCATGAAGACCATCGTCATCCAACGCTACGGCGGACCGGAGGTGCTCGCGATGCGTGAGTTGCCGGTTCCCGAGCCGAAGCCCGGCGAGATTCGCATTCAGGTAAAAGCGTTCGGCGTCAACCGCGCCGAAATCCACATGCGCGAAGGACACTGGGGAGAAGTGTCGAAGATCACCGGCATCGAGTGCGTCGGTATCGTCGACGCCGACCCCTCAGGCAAGCTGCGTCGCGGACAAACCGTCGCCGCGGTCGTCGGCGGCATGGGCCGCACCGCGCCCGGCAGCTACGCGGAGTACACGTGCGTGCCAATGAGCAACGTGTTCGTGCTCGGCACCACGCTCTCGTGGGCCGATCTCGCGGCGATTCCGGAATCGTACGCGACCGCGTGGGGCGCACTGTTCGATATCATGTCGCTCGAGCCCGATCACGTCGTATTGATTCGCGGCGCCACGTCCGCCCTCGGCCAAGCCGCGGTCAGTATCGCCTCTGACTACGGCGCCACTGTTCTGGCCACGACCCGCCGCCCCGATCGCGTGAGCGCATTGGAGGACCTCGGCGCATCGCGTGTGCTCATCGACCACGGGGTATTGGCCAACGAAGTACACGGCATCGACGGGGTGCTCGACATTGTCGGCAACCGGGTACTTAGGGACTCCCTTCGAATGCTCAAGAAGAACGGGACGCTGTGCGAGGTCGGGTTCTTGGGAGGCATGGAGCCCGTCGAGAGCTTCAATCCGCTGCTGGACATGCCAAGTGGCGTGAACCTGCGGTTCTACGGGACGGGATTCGTGCTGGGCAACCCCGACTTCCCGCTCGCCGCCATCCCTATGCAAAGAATCGTCGAGAAAGTCGCCACCGGAGCGTACAAGACGAAGCCTGCCCGGGTGTTTCCGTTCGAGGCAATCCAGGACGCCCATCGCCTCATGGAGTCCGACGAGGCCTGGGGCAAAATCGTCATGACGGTTTAAACCTGTATGACGGTTT
The DNA here is from genome assembly GCA_035486035.1 of Gemmatimonadaceae bacterium. Classification (GTDB taxonomy): domain Bacteria; phylum Gemmatimonadota; class Gemmatimonadetes; order Gemmatimonadales; family Gemmatimonadaceae; genus DASRDS01. The sequence goes on along the minus strand of DATHNL010000108.1, from coordinate 25,576 downwards.
AAACCTGTCCGGCCATGGCGGTGTCCCAGCTTACGTGCGCAAATACCTGAATGGCGTGACGGCGATCGCGGTGCTCACCATGGCACTCGGCATCGCCGCCACTACCGCCGTGTTCAGCGTCGCCAACGGCGTGCTCTTCCGCCCGCTGCCATACGCCAACCCGGCCGGCCTGGTCATGATCTGGGACCGCTGGGTCGGTTGGCCGTCCACTTGGCTGTCGAACGCCGACTTCGTCGACTACCGGGACAAGGCGCGATCCTTCAGCGCCGTCGGCGCTTTCACCTACGGCACGCGCAACTTGACCGGTGGCGACCTCCCGGAGCTCGTTCGCGTCGGCATGGCGTCGTCCGGCGTATTCGACGCACTTGGCACAGCGGCCGCCCGGGGTCGTCTCTACACGGTTGGCGAGGACCAACCCGGCGCCGCGCGCGTGGCCGTGATCAGCGACGGCCTCTGGCGCCGACGGTTCGCCGGCGACCCGAGCATCGTCGGCCGCTCGATCTTGCTCGACGACAGCAGCACGACCGTCATCGGCATCATGCCCGCCGACTTTCAGATGCCGCTCGACTTTGGCGCCGACCCGATGGACGTCTGGGTTCCACTCGCACTCGGCCCCGTGCCACCCATTCCGCGGGGCGGCCACTATCTCAACGTCGTCGCCCGCCTCCGTCCCGGCATCACGACCGATGCCGCCAACGCCGAGGTCAAGGCGATGGGCGCGCAGATGGTCGCCGACTACCCCGCCCAATACTCGCCGGACTTCGGCGCGTTCGTCCGGCCGATGGCCTCGCAAGTCCTGGGTGACGTCCGCCCGACACTCGCGTTGCTGCTCGCGGCCGTCGCCTGCGTGCTCCTCATCGCGTGCGCAAACGTCGCCAGCCTGCTCCTCGCGCGCGCCCACGCGCGCCAACGCGAGATCGCGATCCGATCCGCGCTCGGGGCGAGCCCCGCCCGGCTCTTGCGCGAGAACCTCGCCGAAGCCCAAGTGCTCGCGCTCGCGAGTGGCGTGCTCGGCGTGATCCTCGCGTTCGTCGTGGTGCGTGTCATCGCGGCGGCCGCGCCGGCGACGATCCCGAGGATACGGCATGTCGGGATCGACGGACCAGTGCTCGCGTTCGCGGTGCTCGTCTCCGTGCTCACGGGACTCGCCTGCGGTATGGTGCCGGCACTCCATGTCTCGCGGTCGACGCTCAACGTTCGCTTCGCCACCGGAGAGCGCGTCCGGCGCGCGCTGATCACGGCCGAAGTCGCGCTCTCGGTCGTCCTCCTCGTCGGCGCCGGCCTCTTGCTCAAGAGCTTCGCGCGACTCGAACGGGTGGACCCGGGATTCTCATCGGATCACGTGCTCACCGCGCGCGTTAACCTGCCCGTCTCCAAGTATTCGACCAACTCCGCCGTTCACGCGTTCTACCGCCGCGCGACGGACGAAGTGCGCGCACTGCCCTCGGTCACCGCGGCCGGCCTCGTGCGCGTGCTGCCGATGACCGACATCATGGGCGACTGGGACTTGATGCCGGAAGGGAGCCGGACCAGATACGCGGCCGACTGGCAGGTCATCTCACCCGAGTACTTCCGTGTCATGGGCATTCCCGTACACGAAGGACGGGCGTTGACGGAAGCCGACGACGAGCGTGGCACGCCGGTCATGGTGATCAACGAGGCCACGGCGCGCCGCATCTGGCCAGACGGGCACGCGGTCGGGCAGCGCGTTCGCATGGGCGGGAGTACGGACAGCCTGTATCGCACGGTCGTCGGCGTCGTCGCCGACATCAAGCATCGCGGCCTCGACGCCGAGGCGCGGCCCGAGATCTATCTGCCGCACGCGCAGTGGCCGAACGGCGGCGGGACCGCGGCCGCGACGATGTACGTCGTCGTGCGCACGGCGCGCGATCCGCGGTCCCTCGTGGCCGACGTGCGGCGCGCCATCCAAACGCTCGATCCGAACATCCCGCTCGCCAACGTGAGAACCATGGACGACGTCATGAGCGGGTGGACCGCCGCGCGGCGGCTCGCGCTCCTCGTGCTCGCGATGCTCGCGACAACCGCCGTCGTGCTGGCCGCGGTCGGTCTTTACGGCGTGATCGGATTCGCGGTTACCCAGCGAACGAGCGAGATCGGCGTTCGGCGCGCGCTCGGCGCCCAGGCCGGCGCCGTTCTGGCGCTCGTCGCTCGTCAGGGCTCGGTGCCCGTACTCGTCGGTATCATCATCGGGATCGCAGGCGCCTTCGGCGCCTCGCGCCTCATGACCGCAATGCTATTCCAAACGAGCGCGGCTGACCCGGTAGTATTCGCCGCCGTGCCGGTCCTGCTGATCGCTGTCGGCGCGGTGGCGACGTACGCGCCCGCCCGAAGGGCGGTGCGTGTCGATCCTCTTATCGCTTTGCGGCAGCAATAGTCAGAAACGCCGACAACGCCCGCGACAGCCGGTGCGGCTGATAGACGGCGGCCAACTCGGCCGTCGCCTGCACGCCACTCAGTCGCCGGAACTCGACGCCCTCGAATCGGAGCCGTCTCACCGACGCCGGAACCAGCGTGACGCCGAGTCCGGCGGCGACGAGCGTGAGAATGGTGTCGTACTCGGCGCTCTCGTGCGCCACCTTGGGCTCGAAGCCGGCGCGCTGGCAGATCCCGGTGAGCACGTCGTGGTGCGGCGGCGCAATGTGCCGCGGAAAGAGCACCCACGGTTCATTGGCGAGCGCCGCGATCGGTATGATATTGCGCGGCGCCAGCCGGTGATCGTGCGGCAGCGCAGCCACGAATGCCTCGCGACGGACCACCTCGGCCCGGGCCCGGCCGACCGCGACCGGACCGCGGACGAGCGCGACGTCGACCAGGTCGCGCTCGACCGCCTCGAGCTGCGACTCGGTCGTGCCCTCGATCATCTCGAGGTGAATGAGCGGATAGGTGGCGCGGAATGCCCGGACCATCTCGACCAAGCCGCCGAGCGCGCCCGATCCCGTGTAGCCGATGCGCAACCGGTCGACCTCGCCGCGTCCCGCTCGCATGGCCGCCTCGAGACTGCGGGCGGCCTCGGCCAGTGTGCGCCGCGCGCCGTCCAGGAGCGCCGTCCCGGCGGGCGTGAGCTCGACGCGCCGGCTCGTGCGCACGAACAGCGGCGCGCCGATCGCGCGCTCGAGCTGTCGAATCTGCTGGCTCAGCGGCGGCTGGGAGACGTTCAATCGCCGCGCGGCGCGCGAGAAGTGCAACTCCTCGGCCACGGCAACGAAGTATCTAAGGTGGCGAAGATCAACGGCTTCCATTGAGATGCCCCGTATATAGATAACAGTCGAACAATATATTGGCCGTCTTAGGTCTAAGCGGGCAACATCCATCATTATGGACCTGATCGAGCGCATTGGCCGCGACGGCCACGAATCCGTTGTTTTTGTCTCCGATCCTGCGAGTGGCTACCGCGGAATCATCGCGATCCACTCGACGCGCCGCGGCCCCGCGCTCGGCGGCACCCGTCTCTGGAACTACGACAACGGCGATCAGGCCATCAACGATGCCCTGCGGCTGGCCGAGGGCATGACGTACAAGGCTGCCGCGGCTGGCATGCCGTGGGGCGGTGGGAAATCCGTCATCATTGCCAATCCCGCGAAGATCGACCGGAAGAAGATCTTTCAGGCCCACGGGCGCGCGGTCGAGAAGCTCGGCGGCCAGTACATCACGTCGGTGGACATCGGGACCGGGCCGGACGACATGGTCTACGTGAAGGAGGAGACCACGCACGTCGGCGGGCTTCCCGCGCCCTTCGGCAGCCCGTCGCCCGCGACTGCCCGCGGTGTGCAGCGGGCGATCGAGGCCGCGCTGCTTGAAGTGTGCGGCACCGCCGATGCGGCCGGGCGCACGGTCGCGATCCAGGGCGTCGGCAACGTCGGCTATGGTCTCGCGCGTGGGCTCCACGACGTTGGCGCGAAACTCGTCGTGAGCGATGTCGACGCCGCACGCGCGAAGCGAGTCGCCGAGGAGTTCGGCGCGCGCGTCGTGCCCGTCGACCAGATTCACGCCGAGAAGGTCGACGTCTTCGCGCCCTGCGCGTTCGGCGCCGGGCTTTCCGAGACGACCATCCCGCAGCTCCGATGCGGCATCATCGCGGGTGCCGCGAACAACCAGCTCGCGACGGCGGCCGATGCCAAGCGCTTAGCGGATCGCGGCATAGCATACGCGCCCGACTTCATCGCCAACGCCGGCGGCCTTATCTACCTCGGCCGGGAAGTCCTCGGCTGGACGGCCGAGCAGACCATGGCGAAGGTGGACGGCATCTTCGAGACGGTTCGCGAAGTCTTCCAGCGCGCCTCGAAGCACAATACCACGACCGCCGAAGCAGCCGTCTCGCTAGCGAAAGAACGCCTCTAGCCTCGACAAGGCAGTCCGGCAAGGCGGCTCGGCAAGGCGGCTCGGCAAGGCAGCTCGGACAAAGGCAGCTCGACAAGGCAGCTCGGACAAGGCAGTCCGGCAAGGCAGTTCGGTGGGCAGCTCGGCAAGGCAGTTCCGTGGGCAGTCTGGCAAGGCAACCCCCGGATCACAGCCGCGTGTCCAACCGGGGATGCCCAATCCCACGTCGAAGCTCCGGCCCTCATACGGCGCCGCCGCGATAGCGGCGTGCGCCGTATTCGTTCTGTACGTGGTGACGCTGCTGCCGTCGACCGCGATGTGGGACACGAGCGAATATCTCACGGCCGCGAAAGTGTTGGGTATCCCGCACCCACCCGGTAACCCGTTCTTCGTAATCCTGGGCCACATATTCGCGATCCTGCCCATCGCCCCCACTGTCGCCCAGCGCGTCAACGTGATGGCCGCGCTCACCAGCGCCCTCTCAGCGGGCATCTGGTTCTTGGTAACCGAACGGGTTCTCGCGCACTGGTTGCCGGAGCGATGGAAGCGCCTCACAGGTGCGTCGCTCGCGGTGATCATCGGCAGCACCGCCTTCACCGTGTGGAGCCAGTCGGTCGTGAACGAGAAGGTCTACACCGTCTCGTTGCTCTTTTTCGCCGTCGTCACCTGGCTCGTGATCATGTGGTCCGACGACCCGGATGCACCAGCAGCCGAGCGCTTGCTGGTCCTCTCGGCGTTCCTGATCGGCCTCGGTTACACGAACCACCCGGCGGGATTCCTCGTCGCCCCCGCGGTCGGCGTCGCAATCCTGTTTCGCAAGCCAAAGCTGCTGTTGGACCCACGGTTCGTGGCCAAGTTTGTCGGCGTGCTCGCACTCGGCCTCACGCCATTCATGTTCGAGCCCATCCGCGCGGGCCAACACCCGGCGCTAAACGAAGGCGACGTGAACGCGTGCCCAACGCACTTCGCGTGGAGTTGCACGCTGAGCGCCGAGACCGCGCGCCGCACATACGAGCACATCACGCGAAAGCAGTACGGCGACCTCCCGTTCCTCGAACGGAAAGCCCCGATGTCGGCGCAGTTCGGGATGTACTGGCTCTACTTCAAGTGGCAATGGCTACGCGACGCCGCGGGACGATCGCCCGGCCTCCAGAGCGCGCTCGGCGTCATCTTCCTGGCGCTCGGCCTCGCCGGCGGCGCAACCCACTGGAAGCGCGACCGCGCGTCCTTCTGGTACTACGCCACACTCGTCTTCGTGGTCACACCACTCCTCATCATCTACCTCAACTTCTATTACGGCTGGTCTCAAGCCCCGGAGCTCGGCACCACCGTCACCCGCGAGGTGCGTGACCGCGACTACTTCTACCTCTGGAGCTTCAGCAGCTGGAGCGTGTGGATCGCGCTCGGGCTCGTGGCCCTGTGGGAGATGCTAGCCAAGAAGAGCACCTGGATCCTGGCGACCCCGGTGCTCGCCCTCGCGGCGATCCCGTTCATGGCGAACCGTCACGTCGCACCGCGGACCGAGCAAGCGTCGACGCGCGATTTCGCGATCGATCTCCTCAACTCCGTCGAGCCATACGGCATCATTATCAGTGGCGGCGACAATGATCTCTTCCCGCTCTGGTACGCCCAGGAGGTCGAAGGCGTACGGAAAGACGTCCTCGTCGTAACGACGTCGCTCCTTGGCCTCGATTGGTACGCGGGTGAGCTGCTGCAACGCCCCGTGTATACGTACGACGCGGCCAAGGGACCAGCGGTCTATCGCGATCGCGTGTGGCCGAAACCCACGCGCCCGCTGTTCACGATGTCGCTGGCCGACACGCGACAGGTGCCAGAGTATGTCCAGTTGCCCGGCCCCATGACGTTCAAGAAGGCCGGCACGCCGCTCGAAGCCGTCATCGACCCGCGCCGCCTCGAATTCGGTGTCCTCTCGCGGGCCGAGATCTTCCTCCTGCACATGATCGGCGACGGGAGCGGGCGGCCCGTCTACATCAGCACGACGTATGGTCTCTATGGGAACTCGCTCGGCCTCGAGAACCATCTGCTGACCCAGGGTCTGGCGAGAAAAGTCGTCGACGCTCCCGTGGTCGCGACGCGCGATACGGTGATGGTCCCGGGCGATGGCTGGATGGACACGAGCCGGTCGGACGCTCTGTGGCATGAGCAGCAGGGCCCGGCGAGTATCCTGAAGCACCCAGGATGGAACGACCAGGCCTCGATCCAGATGCCGGCCATGTACGTCTGGCGTGGTTACGCCCTCGCCGAGGCGCTCCAGAGACGCAACCTGCCTGACGACGCGGCGACGGTCGCGGACGTGGTTGGCCAGTCCAACCGGGTGGCCAACGCCATAGGGCTCCGGCTAAGAAATTGATTTGACATAAGCCCTGGGGCTACATTCGTGGCCCGATGCGGTCCGCGGTTGCGCGTTACGCGCTCGCGGTCGTGTCACTTGCGGCCGCTCTCGCTGTGTCGCTGCTTGGCCAGCGTCACGACGATGCGCTCGCATTGTGCCTGGCCGCCGTTGTGCTCACCACCTGGCTCGGTGGCCTGGGGCCGGGTGTCGTCGCGGCCCTCCTCGGCATCGGTGTCGTCGACTACGCCATGGGCGATTATACGGTGCGCGACGCCGCGCCACACGCCGTGCTCCTTCTCGTATCGGTGGTCATCGTCGGCTGGGCCCGTGATGAGTTGACCGAGCGACGGCGCAGCGAGAAGCAGTTGGCCGGTCAGTACGCGATCGCTCGCATCATCTCCCAGTCCACGACATGGACCGAGGCCGCACCCAGACTGCTGGCGGCGATCGGCCGAATCACCGGCTGGGAGTGGGCCGCGCTCTTCACCGCCGATCGCGATGGGTTGAAGGTGAAATGCCGCGCGGTGTGGCACGACGACTCGCTCCATGGCGCGGACGCGCTCGATGCAGTGAGCCGAGGCACGCTTGTCGGTCGCGAGGAGGGACTCATCGGCCGCGTATGGAACGAAAGCGCGATCGCGGTGGCGCGCGATCTGGTGGCCGACAACGCATTGCCGTCACCCATGGCGTCCGCCGCGCAGCTCGCCGGCCTGGCGACCGCCGCCGCCGTGCCCCTCCGCGCCGGTCGCGAGACGCTCGGCGTGCTCGTGCTCATGAGCCGGGCGAGCGGAGCGAACCCACTCCCGTTCGACGCACGCCAGACCGAAACCCTGTCCGTGCTCGGCGAGCAGATCGGCCAGTTCACGTTCCGCCGGCGCGTGGAGCAAGACCGCGAGTCGTTGGCGTCGCTGGTTCAGAATAGCTCGGATTTCGTGGGAATTGCGTCGCTGGCCGGCGCTTGGATGTTCATCAACCCCGCCGGGCAACGGCTCGTCGGTCTCGATGGCGATGCCGATGTCCGCGCGAGCCCCATGCGAACGCTTCTGGTCGAAGACGTGATCCCCGCGGTGTTGGAGCACGGCTACTGGTCGGGCGACGCGCACCTGCGTCACACGCGAACGGGCGCGGTCGTGCCGGTGCTGCAGCACATCTTCACGATCACCGCGCTCGACCGGCCGGTGGCGCTCGCGGTGATTGGCCGCGACCTGACCGACATCGAACGGCAAAACGAGCAGCTGCGGCGGAATGAGACGTATCTGGCCGAGGCGCAACGCTTGAGCCAGACCGGAAGCTGGGCCCTCAAGGTGCCGTCGGGCGTCCGCCAGTGGTCGCGCGAGAGTTTCCGCATTTTCGGCATCGACCCCGGCACGGTCGTCACGCGAGACGTCTTCGAGAGATTCGTGCACCCGAGCGACCGCGCGCGCGTCATGCAGACGCTCGACCGCGCCATCGACGAGCGCACGGGTCTCGACATCACGTATCGGATCGTGCGCCCCGATGGATCCGTCCGCTACGCGCAGAGCGTTGGCCGGCCCATTCTGAATGCGGCCGGCGAGGTCGAGGAGCTCGTGGGCGTCGTCATGGACGTCACGGACCGCAAGCGCGCCGCGCGTGCTCTGCGTCGTGCGCGCGAGCGCGCGCTCACCGCTCGGTTTGCGGCCATGCTCGACGAGCGGGCGCGCGTCGCGCGCGAGATCCACGACAGTCTGCTTCAGGGCGTCACCGGGATCGCGCTCCAGCTGCGCGCCATGCTGCCGCACGTGACGCCGGCCGACACGTTGCACCGCATCGTGGAGCTCGCCGATCGCACGAGCCACGAGGCCCGGCGCGCGATCTGGGACTTGCGGTCGCCGTCGATCGCCGACGACATCATTGGTGCGCTGGAGGATGCCGCGCGCCGCCACCTGGCCGGGACGTCGCTCGCCTATCGCATGACCGTCACGGGTCGGCCGCGTGCGCTGTCGCCTGCAGTGATCCCCGTCGCCGTCCGCATCATGGAGGAAGGCCTCACGAACGCGGTCAAGCACGCCACCGCGACGTCGATCTGGTTGACCGTGGCGTACGAGCGGCGCCTGGTGCGGATCACGTTAGCCGATGATGGCCACGGGTTCGACGTCACGGGGGCCCGGGAGGGACACTGGGGCATCGTTGGCATGCACGAGCGCGCTGACGAGATCGGCGGGAGACTCCATTTCCGCAGCACTCCCGAGAGCGGCACAGAGGTTGTGCTCGAAATCAGTCGTCGAGGTGTATGATCCCGCGCTGGAGAGCGACCGTAACGGCTTCCGTGCGGTCGCTCACGCCGAGTTTGGCCATCACGTGCTTGAGATGCACTTTGACCGTTTCCTCGGTGCGACCGATCACCCGCGCGATGTCGCGATTGCGGAGACCGCGCGCCGCGAGTCGCAGCACCTCGACCTCGCGCGCGGTGAGATCGATCCGTGGCGTGAACTCGGCCAGCTTGCTGGCGACCGAGGGCGGAATCACGCGCTTGCCATCGGCCGCCTGGCGAATCGCGCCGATCATCTCTTCGCCTAGCATGTCCTTGATGAGATAGGCGCAGGCGCCGGCGTCGAGCGCGCGATAGATGTCGGCATCGCCCTCGTAGCTCGTGAGCGCGACCACACGCGCGTCCGGATTCGACGCGACAATCGCGCGAATCGCCGACACGCCATCGATCTTCGGCATCCGCAGGTCCATGAGCACGACGTCGGGTCGATGGGCCTCATACAGTTCAATCGCGTTCGCGCCGTCGGTGGCCTCGGCGACCACCGTCATATCCGGCTCGTTCGCGATCAATGCCGCAATGCCGGTGCGGACGACGGGATGGTCGTCGGCGGTCAGAACGCGAATCGGCATGCCAGAAGTAAACGGGCGGTTTCCCGGCTCATCAATAACTCGAACGGGGAGTTATAAGAGTATCCCTGCCGGTGATATTCCGTTGCGTCGAGCGCCAATAGACTGGTTTCCATGCGAACGGACAACTCTTTTGAGGAAATCGCCATCCCGCATCTGGCGGATGTCAGGCGATTCGCGCTGCGGCTCACCGGCGACGCGGATGAGTCGGCGGATCTCGTGCAGGAGACCTACTGGCGGGCCCTGCGCTCCTGGCACACGTACCGCCCGGATTCGCCGTGTGGGCGCTGGCTGTTCGCGATCTGCCTCAACTTGTTCAGGCGGCAGTGGCAGCGCGGGCGGCGCATCGTGCGGCTCGTCGACGACAACGATCCCGTCGAAACGCCCTCGACGGCCCCCGACGTCGCTCCCGCCATTCACGATGCCGCGAGTCGACTCTCTCCAATCCTGCGTACCGTGTTCGAGCTCGTCGACATCCAGGGGGCGTCGTACACCGAAGCGGCCGTGGCTTTGCGCGTGCCGATTGGGACAGTGCGCTCGCGCTTGCACCGCGCGCGCGCCTGTCTGCGGCCGTCACTCAGCTCTCACGCCCGGGATATCCACCTGGGCGCCGCTTAGATAAGAGGGTAGCGGGAAGGTGTCCCCGGGCCCCTCTGATATCCACCTGGGCGCCGCTTAGTGACCGACCGTGACAGGTCCGTTAGTCGTGACGACGCGAACCGTTGGGCCGCCGCCGTTCACGTCGGTCGACAGTCGCTTCATATCGAAGCGCCCCGAGACCGTGATCGGGAACCCGATCGACATCGGCCCGTTCACGGTACCCGTTTCGAGGTGCGCGGCGTAGCTCGCCGGTAACGTCAGCTCCACCGGCCCATTCTCGGTCTCGGCGTCGAGACCCGATCCATCCCACTTTGAACCGGTGAGGGTCACCTCGACCGGCCCATTCTCCGTGCGAGCACGGACGTTGCCGCCGACCGCATAGAGCGAGATCGGCCCGTTCTCGCTCCGCAAATCGAGCTGCCCGGCGACGTTGCTCGCCTCGACCGGCCCGTTCGTCGACTCGGCCGTGACGTCGGCCTTGTGCGGGACCTCGATCCGGTAGCTCACGGTCCACGACCTCCGGTGCCCCTGATACGGCGGCCCGTCGGCATGGATCCGACCGCCGCTCGTTGTCACGTGAACCTGCGAGACCATATCCTTGGCCTCTGCATCCGTCGACGCCTCGGCCTCGACCAGCTCATGCACGACGACGTCGCTCGTCGACCCGCCCATGATCTCGACCGCGCCGTTCTCTCTGGCGTCGACATCGATCGCGCCACCGCTCGCCAGATGATCGATCCGGACTTCGCAGTACCGCGCGTGATCATTGTGGCGCGACTGGTCGCGGCACTCATCGACCCACTTCGCATCGTCGTGTTGTGCCCAGAGACGAGCGCTCGCGATCGCGAGAGCGACCGGGACGGTCAGGGAATATTTCATAGCGGTTGGACACCGCGTTTCGTCAGAACGTTTCGTGGCCGTCGCTTTCGTTTCATGGACGTTCTCGCTCGTGAGGCAAACTGCTGCAGCCATGTCGCTTACGCCCGGGCCGCTGGCTTGCCCTGCGCCTCTCCGACTTTCACCCTCTTGGAGAAGCTCAAGTGCATCGTTTTCTCGTTCTCACCGCCGCCGCAGTCGGGCTCGCTGCTTGCGCCGACTCACGCTCCGCGACGGCACCCACCGCAACCGAGTCCCGCGTACTGGCCAATCGCGACGGAGGCGGGATCGCCGGCGCCGTCTATACCTCGACGAATGGCGTCAGCGGCAACGCCGTCGTCGCCTACTCGAGGAACGAAGCAGGTCGACTGACCCGCATTGGCTCGTTCAACACAGGTGGACTCGGCTTCGGCACTGGAACCGACCCACTCGGGTCCCAGTTCCCCGTCATCGTGAGTGATGATCATACCCACCTCTACGTCGTGAACGCTGGCTCCAACGACATCACGGTGTTCGACGTCCAACGCGACGGTGGACTCGTTCGGCGCCAGCGCGTCGACTCTCGCGGATCGACTCCAGTGAGCCTCGCGCTGCATGAGGGGCGGCTCTACGTCCTCAATCAAGGCGACAACACCGTGGCCGCGTTTGCCGTCCACGACGATGGGTCAGTGAACGCGATTGGCCAGCGGGCGCTCCCGGCCGGTGCCGCTGGTGCGTCGACCGTTCGCGCCCACGGCCGGGTCCTGATCGTCAGCGAGCGCAACACGAACCGTCTCGACCTCTTCCCGCTCGATGACGACGGCCGCATCGGCTTGCCAACGACCGTCGCATCGAATGGCGCGACGCCATTCGGCTTCGACGTCCGGCTCAGCGGTCTGATCCTCGTGTCCGAGGCTGGGCCGAACGCCGTCTCGTCGTATCGGCTCCTCGATTTGACCTTCCGCCTCGATGACGGATCGGTGCCGTCGAACGGCAATGCGACATGCTGGGTTCGGCTGAGCCACGACGAGAGCTTTGCGGTCACGGCGAACGCGGCCAGTGCATCGATGACGGCGTTCCACGTCGATCCCAACGGCACGTTGCATCAAACGGCGATCGGCACGTTGCCGGCGGGCTCGGGGCCGCTCGATGTCGACGTCACCCAGGACGATCGCTTCGTGTACGCGGTCGAGGCCAATGCGCTCGGGATCGGCGCGTTCGAGATTGGCGGTGACGGTCACTTGACGCCGCTGCCAGGCGCCACCAACGTCGGCGGAACGGAAGGCTTGGCCGCGTTCTAGGACGAGAGCCCCAACGCGCGCATCTTCCGCCACAGCGTCGTACGACCCATGCCGAGGAGCTCGGCGGCCCGAGTGACGGCACCCTCCGTCAGTTCGAGTGCCGCTCGGATCGCCTCCCGCTCCTCGGCAGCGTCGTCGACCGCGCGGTACCGCGTCTTGGCGTCGGCCTCCTCGGCGCCAGCGGCACGGACTTCCTCGGGCAGATGCTGCGCGTCGATGCGCGCACCACTGGCGCGGATCGACGCGCTCTCGACCGCGGCGAACAACTCGCGGACGTTGCCCGGCCAGGCATATTCGCGGAGCAGCCGCATGGCGAGCGGCGCAATGGCGTTCGGCGCGCTCAGTTTCGTCGTCACGAGGAGCGGAATGTCACTCGCCCGGTCTCGCAGCGCTGGGACACGAATCGGGAAAACGTGGAGCCGATAAAACAGATCTTCTCGGAACGCGCCCTCCTTCACCAGCGCCCGGAGATCGCGGTTGGTCGCCGCCACGACTCGCACGTTGATTTTGCGCGCGCGAACGTCGCCGACGCGCGTGACCTCGCGCTCCTGCAGCACGCGGAGGAGCCGGAGCTGCAAGGGCGGCGGGACCTCGCCGATCTCGTCGAGGAAAATCGTGCCGCCGTCGGCGGCCTCGAACAACCCGGTTTTATCGCGCAGGGCTCCCGTGAATGCGCCGCGCAGATGCCCGAACAGCTCGCTCTCCAGAAGACCGGCCGCCAGGGCGCCACAGTTGACGGCGAGAAAAGGCTTGCCGCGCCGTGGTGAGAACTCGTGCACCGCCGCGGCGACGAGCTCCTTTCCGGTGCCCGTTTCCCCCGTGATCAACACCGTCGCGTCGGTCGGCGCCACCTGGTGCAGCGCGGTGAAGACCTCGCGCATGGCGGTCGATCGACCAATGAGGCCGTGCGTGGTCGGAGTGACGGCCGCGGCCGACGGTCGCCGCTCGAGCAGCTCACGCACCCTCGTGCTCAGCACGTCGGGCTCCACGGGTTTGGTGAGAAAGTCGTCGGCCCCCGCGTGAAGCGCACGAACGGCCGCGTCGACGGTACCGTAGCCACTGATCATGAGCACGGCGACACCCTCACCCCAGACGCGCAGGGCTTCGACGAGTGTGATGCCATCGGTGCCGGGCATGCGCAGGTCGAGCAGCATGAGATCGAATCGCCCGGCCTTGAGCGCCGCGGCGGCTGACGGGGCATCGCCGACCGCCTCGACCTCGTAGCCGTCGGCTTCGAGCAACGCCGCGGTCGACAGCCGGAACGCCCGGTCATCGTCGACGACGAGAATGCGATGCGTCATGCGGCGGCCGGGATCTCGATCCGGAACAGTGCACCGGGCTCCGGTGCGCGATTCCGCGCCGTTAAACGACCGCCCACGGATCGCACGAGCCCCTCGGCCACAAAGAGTCCAAGTCCGACACCGTGCACGGCGGTCTTGGTGGTGAAGAACGGGTCAAAGATTCTCGGCAGCAGATTGTCCGGGATCCCGGGGCCATCATCCGCGACGTCGATTCGAACCACATCGCGCACGGCGCCCACGGTGATGGTGAGCGTCGCGTGACCCGTCGTCGCCTCACTCGCGTTACGCGCCAGATTCAACAAGACCTGCTTGAGTGCGTCGGGGCCGATGGTGGCTTTCACCGCTGGCGTGTCGGCACGAACGTCGACAGCGGCCAGGCCATCGAGTTTCAAGAGCGCTTCGACCTCGCGGACGACCGCCACGGGCTCGCACACCGCCCCCGCCGCGTCCCGCGGCCGATTCAGGTCGAGCAGATTCTCGGCCAACGTATGCATGCGCATCAGCTCTTCGATCGCCAGATCCGCGAACTGCCGCGTGTCGTTATCGTCGCCCGAGCGGCGGCGGATGACCTCGAGGCAGTTCCGCACGTTGGCAACCGGATTCCGGATCTCGTGCGCCAGTTGGACGACCAAGTGACCGGTCGCCGCGAGCCGGTCGCGCTGCATAAGTTGCGCTTGTAACATCGACAGCTTCTCGGATCGATCAGCCAGCGCGACGTTCGCCGACTGCACCTCGCCGAGTCGGGCCGCCAGTGCGCGGCGCATCTCGTCGAACGCCAGCGCGAGCCGACGCACCTCCAACGCGCCCGATGGCGTGACCGTTGCGTCGAAATCGCCGTCCGCGAGCCGGTCCGCCGCGTCGGCTAACGTCCGGACCGGAGCGGTCACACGCCCCGCGAGCACCGCGCCGAGCAGGAGCGTCACCGCGAGTGCGAGCGCGCCGCTGGCCGCGAGGACTCGCCGGAGACGCGGCACGAGCGCCAGCTCACGCCCCAGGTCCCTCACGAACAGCACTTTCGCGCCGGGCGCCAGGGGCGCCGCGGCGACCAAGAATCGTCCGCTCCCGATGCGGACCTCGGACACCGAGTCGGCACGCGCCGCGCGAAGCGCGAGCGCGTCGGCGAGCGTGTCACCCATTGTCGCGCCGGCCACGACACCACCGGGCGCGACGAGGACAACGTCCGAGCGCGTCAAACCGGCAAGCGTCTCGGCCATGTCACGGTCGAATGGGCGGGAGACGCCGGCTGCACCGGCCCACGTCCCACGCACGACCACGGGCGCGAGGGCGACCGCGTGTAGCGAGCGGCCGTCCGCCACGACGGCCAGTGCATTCATCCCTCGCCGTGTCGAATCCACGAGCGTCACGGTCGGAGACATGCCCGCCCATGCGGAGCCGTCGCGCCCGACGAGTAAGGCGCCCTCGCCGGCGGTCGCCTGGCTCGTGGCCAGGACCTCTCGCGCGGCGTTGCGATCACCCGACATAAGCGCGCGACTGAGATCCGGGTTACTGGCGATCGCCTCGGCCTCCATCACCATCGCCACCCCGATCGCCGCGTTGCGGTCGGCGAGCATGCGCGGCGAAGCCGCGAGATCAGCCCGCGCGCGCGCCTCGAGCGCGCCAGCGAGCCAGCGGTCGAGCACCAGACCCGCGGGCACCGTGCCCGCGAGCACGGCAAGGCCGATCAAGACCAGCAGCGTACGTTGAAACGACAGGGGTCTGTTCTCCTCATTCACGTGACCTTCCACCGCGCTCAGGCGCAAGGGCCGCACCGAGCCTGGGCGCGGGTTGCCTGGTGCCCGAGCGGCCTAACTCGAATGCCGCGGTTCCTTCGCCTGGTTCCGTCGGGAGACGGAGCCGTTTCCCGAGCGACCACCTGACGCCGATGGCTCAGTCACGGCGCGTCGCCAAACGCCGCCCGGCCTTCGACTTGTCGGCCCGCGCACAGTGACGGACCGGCGGGGGTCGGCCCTTGCGTAACGCGCCACCTGAAGACCACACACACCAGGAGGATAATTCTCGATGTTGAGATTCATGAGTTGCTCCGCGCTCGTCTTGGGCATTGCGGTCGCGACCCCGTTGGCTGCCCAACAGGGCATGGGCCACGACTCGGCCATGGGTAAAGATGCGATGGGCCATGGTGCCATGGGGAAGTCGGGCGCGTTCGTCAAAGGTGAGGCGTCCGTCACAGGTGGGTACGCAGTAGCGACAATGAATGGCCACCAGGTCCTGTCGCTCACGGACGATTTCACGATCGGCAAGTCGAAAGCCCCGTTCGTCGTCTTGAGCACGACCACCGGGTTGAGTGACGATGCCGTATGGCTCGGCGAGCTCAAGCAGAACAAGGGTGCGCAGTCGTTCGATATTCCCGCCGGGACCGACGTCGGCCACTTCAGTCACGTCGTCGTCTGGTCCAAGTCCGCCAATAAGAGCTTGGCGAGCGCGGACCTGCCGCACTCGGCCATGTCGGCCGGGAACTGATCCGCCATCACCTGAGGGCCGGCATGCCAAATCACACCGTACTCCGCCACCACTGGATCGTGCGGCTGACGCACTGGATCGCGGTCGTGGCTATCACGATCATGGTCGGCTCCGGCCTTCGCATCTTCAACGCATACCCAGCGTTTGCGCGCCGGGGTGAGACGTTTTGCTGCTATCCGTTCGAGCACCAGCCGATCCCCGCCTGGCTTACGTTCGGCGGCTGGCTCGGCGGTGCGCGTCATTGGCACTTTGCGATGATGTGGGTGCTGGTCCTGGATGGGCTCTCATACATGGCGTTCATCTACCTCCACGGCGAGTGGCGCGATCTGGTCCCGCGCCGCGGTGATCTCCGCGATACGATCCAGATGATCCGGTTCTATCTCTTCCTGCGCCGGGACCATCCGCATCAAGGCAAGCACAACGCACTTCAGAAAAGCGCTTACTACGCCATGCCTTGGCTCGGCGTGGTTCTCGTGCTCACCGGTCTAGCCATCTGGAAGCCGGTGGAGCTCTCGCCACTGACCGCGGTGTTCGGGGGCTACATCTGGGCGCGTTACTGGCACTTCATGGCGATGACCGCGCTCGTCATTCTCGCCGTCGGGCACGTCTTCATGGTCTTCGCGGTCGATCCCTACTCGGTTCCCTCGATGATCACGGGGCGGTATGACGAACGGTTCGCTCCCGACAAGCGCGACGCGCGACCGTTCTATCACCTGCTGCCGCCAAAACAGCCATGATCCACCGACGGCGTTTTCTCGAGCTCGGCCTCGGTTCTGCCGCCGCCGCGTTGCTGGCTGGTTGCAATTCCAATGGGCCGCGGTGGGCGCAACCCGCGCTCGACCTGGCCGAGCGCGAGAACGAGGGCGTGGAGCGGTTTCTGTTCCGGCACAGATCGATGGACACCGTCGGACGGAACGTGAAGAGCGCTGGGACGGCGTTTCCGGCGTATTTCGTCGCGAACACGGTGCCAATGTGGGACCCGGCGAAGATGGGACCCTGGCGCCTCGAGATCGGCGGGATGGTGGCCGCGCCCCGAACACTGACCTTGGAGGATCTGAGTCGGATGCCATCGGTCACGCAGCGAGTGAACCACTACTGCGTCGAGGGCTGGACGGCGGTTGCGTCGTGGACCGGCGTGAGGCTCCGCGACCTGGCGGCGCTGGTGCGGCCGGTGCCTGAGGCGCAGTATGTCGACTTTCAGTCGTTCGACGACGGATACCACGAGTCGTGGGATCTGCCGAGCGCTATGCACCAGCAGACGCTGATCGCCTACGGGATGGACGGCCAGTGGCTCGGCCCGGCTCACGGCGGACCGGCTCGGGTCTATTCTCCCGTGAAGCTCGGTTACAAGAACACGAAGTACCTGACGAAGATCGTGTTTCTTCCCCGGCGGAACGGGGGGTACTGGTCGGACCAGGGCTACGAGTGGTACGGCGGCATCTAGCCCGCGCTACACCGTCAGGCCATCGGTGAGCCCACGCACCGCCCGCCGAGCCGCGCGCGTGACGACGTACGCGACGCCGGCGGTCGCGATTCCACCGGCTACGAGCACGAGCGTCCCGACCGCGCCCCGGCTCGGCTGCGTGCCCATCGCGATCGTGGCGATGTCTCCGGCGACGCGTCCGTAGTAGACGCACAGCAACGTGCCCGGCAAGATCCCGATCATCGCCAGCGCGTAATCGCGAAGGCGGATCGGCGTGAGGCCGAGCGCATAGTTCAGAAGCGAGAACGGCACGAGCGGCGACAAGCGCAGGAGCGTCGCGATCTTGAACCCTTCTCGCTCCACGGCGTAGTCGATCGCCACCAAGCGTGCGTGACGCGCGAGACGTCGTTCGATCGCTCCCCGAGCCGCGTAGCGCGCGACCAGAAACGCTCCGATGGCGCCGATCGTGGCGGCGATCAGCACGTAGAGCGTGCCGCGCACGATGCCGAACAGCGCCCCCGCGACCAGTGTGAGCACTGATGCGGGAACGGCTGCGACGCACGCAATGGCATAGGCAAGAATGAAAGCGACCGGCGCCCACGGGCCCGCCCGATGTAGGGAGGCGGCGACCGCCGGTGTATACGTCGCGAGCCGCGAGCCGGCGAGCGCGACGGCGGCAACACCGGTCGCGGCAAACGCGATGCGTCGTGACGAAGCGGCACGCGTCATCGGCGTGTGCTGCACCGGCTGAGGAGCGCCCGCTCGCCATCCACGGGGCAGGCAGCGAAAGTCGGTTCGACCGCCGGTGTCAGGGGGTTCGGTGCCGTTGGGCCCAGAAGTGCTCGCTCGCCGTCGACCGCGGGCGTGGAGGCGAAGTCGACGCGAATAATGACCAAGGCCACCGTGTGGAATGGATCCCCCGTGGCGCTCTGGGCGCTGGTCGTGGCCGGCGCGAGGGCGGCGGCCACGATGCAGAATCCGAGGATGCGGTTCATGACCGTGACCCCGCTTCGCGCAGCAGCGCGTCGACCGTCCGGTCTTCTCCGTCGTAGTCGCCCTCGCCGAAGTGGTGGTACCGAATGTGGCCCTGCGCATCGATGATGTAGACGGACGGCCAGTACTGGTTGTGGAACGCATTCCAGATGCGATAGTCGGCGTCGAGTACGACGGGATACACGACCCCGAGGCGTCGCACGGCGTCGCGGACATTGCTCTCCACGCGCTCGTGCGCGAGCTCCGGCGTGTGGATGCCCAGCACGACGAGCCCCCGATCGCGATACTTGGCCTCGATCGCTTCGATGTGTGGCAGCGCGTTCAAGCAGTTGTAGCACGCGAACGTCCAGAAATTGACAAGGATGACTTTCCCTTTCAGTGATTCGGCGGTGAGCGGTGCCGTATTGATCCAACCAGTCGACCCCGCCAACCCGGGAAAGATTCCTTCGTCGTCGTGAAGGTGTGTCAGGAGTTGCTGCTCGATCCGCGCGGTATCGACCGGGCCGGTGCGCGCGAACAGTTGTGCGTCGCGTCCCGACGCGATGAGAAAGAGCGTGCCGAGCGCGGCGACCCCGACGCCGCGCCGAAGCCACCGCTCGACCGGCAGATACGCCCTGACCCGTGAGAGCAGGCGCCGGCTGGCGAGCATGGCCATCGCGAGCGATGTCGCGGCGCCGAGCGCAAACGTGAACAACAGCCCGCTGGTGCCGATGCTGGTGCCGTGCAGCGCCGCGGTGCTGATGACGAGCCCGAGAATCGGTCCGGCGCACGGTGCCCACAGGAGCCCGATAGCCGCCCCGATCGCGAGGTTGCGCCCGATACGCGTCGGCGCGTATTCGCCGCGTGCATCGATCCAGCCGCCGAGCCGCACGAGCGGCCGCGCCAATGTGTCAGCGACTCGCGGCACGATGAGGCTGACGCCGAGGAGGCCAAGGAGCGCGATACTCGCGATGCGTCCGACTTCACTTACCCGGGTGAGCCACGAGAGGCCCGCCGTCGCGACCGATGCGGTCACCGCGAACATGAGCGCGAGTCCAACGAGCATCGGCAGCACCTCGCGCGAGAAGGAGCGGCCGGCGCGCGCGAAGACGAGAGGAATAACCGGGAGCACGCACGGGCTCAGGATGGTGAGTGCGCCGGCGGCGAAGACGAGCACGATCAGGGCGGTGAACAATTGGGCCTCCGATTGAAGTGCTCATACGGAAGGCAATCACCCGGCCCATACGATCAAACATGATGGAGACAGCCTAAGTGGTGGGCACGCGTTGATTTGACGCACGCTCGTGCCGCCGGGGGCGGTGTGGTTGGCCGTTCAAGCAACGCCCGCCGCACGCCGACGAAACTACGCGACGAGACGCGTTTCGCCGGACCGTTCCATTGCGCGGTCGGGATGTTTCGCGAACGATGCTAGGGCGGGCAACCGCCTATCTTACTTATGGTTGACTCCCGGTATCTTCGGGAGCGGTGCTTGCCACCTGGCCGCAAGGAGGAATCGATCATCATGCTGTCATATTCGTTGCTCATTGCCGCTACCATGGGAGCCACAGTTCCCTCGCTGCCCGACATAGGCCAGTTCCCGGGCCTCGACCGCGCAGTAGCGGCGCTGCTCGCCGAAGCGTCATCGCAACCGCCGGCGTACAAGAAGCCGAGCGACGCCGACCTGAAAAAGCGCCTCACGCCCATTCAGTACGAGGTCACGCAGCACGCGGAAACCGAGCGGCCGTTCGACAACCCGTACTGGAACAATCACCAGGCCGGCATCTATGTCGACATCGTGTCCGGCGAGCCCCTATTCTCGTCGCTCGACAAGTTCGAGTCCGGCACCGGGTGGCCGAGCTTCACGAAGCCGCTCGAGCCGGCGAACATCAAGACCAAGACCGACCGCTCCTTGATGATGGATCGCACCGAGGTTCGCTCGGCGCACGCGAACTCCCACCTGGGGCACGTGTTCGACGACGGGCCAGCACCCACCGGGCTCCGCTACTGCATGAATTCGGCGGCCCTTCGGTTCGTCCCGGTCGATAGCCTGCAAGCCGAAGGCTACGGCCAGTACCTGGGGCAGTTTGTTCAGAAAAAGAACTAGCTCGAGCGCGGGCTCTGGCCTCCCGTTGTAAGTTATCCCCCAACCGCGGGGGGCCTATTTCGTGAGCACTGTGCTGCCGACCATCCATCTAGGTGCCGTCGACTACGCCATTATCGGCGTGTACTTCATTTTCGTCCTCGGCGTGGGTTGGGGCCTACGGCGACAGACGAAGACGAGCAGCGACTTCTTTCTCTCGGGTCGCTCCCTCCCTGCCTGGGTCACCGGCATCGCGTTCATCTCGGCCAACCTGGGCGCCCAGGAAGTGATCGGGATGGGCGCCTCGGGCGCGAAGTACGGGATAGCGACGAGCCACTTCTACTGGATCGGCGCGATCCCAGCGATGGTCTTCGTCGGGCTGTTCATGATGCCGTTCTACTACGGCTCCCGCGCGAGATCCGTCCCGGAATATCTGCGACTGCGATTCGACGAAAAGACTCGCGGCTTGAACGCGATCACGTTCGCCGTGATGACCATCTTCTCATCCGGCATCAGCCTCTACGCCATGGGGAAGCTGTTCAACCTGCTGCTCGGGTGGAGCTTCTCCTTCAGCATCTGGGTCTCCGCGATCGTCGTGCTCGGCTACATCGTGCTGGGCGGTCTCACGAGCGCGATCTACAACGAAGTCATGCAGTTCGTGCTGATCGTGTTCGGATTCCTGCCGTTGGCGATCATCGGCTATCTCGCCGCTGGCGGGTGGCACGGTCTCTCGACGCGACTCGCCGAGCTGTCGGTCTCGCACGGGCTCCCGGCCGGGGCGTTCTCGCACGCGTGGAAGTACATGGGGAATGCGGCCGAGAACCCGATAGGCGTGGAATGGTTCGGCCTCGCGATGGGGCTGGGGTTCGTGCTGTCGTTCGGGTATTGGACGACCGACTTCTTGGTCGTTCAACGCGCGCTGGCGGCCGAGTCGATGACCGCGGCCCGTCGGACGCCGTTGATCGCGGCGTTTCCCAAGATGCTGTTCCCGTTTCTCGTGATCTTGCCGGGAATGATCGCCGCCAGTCTCGCGATCATCCCGCCCAAGTCGATCGATGCCGCTGGTCACGCCGTGCTCGACTACGATTTGGCCACGCCGATGATGCTCGTGAAGTTCTTCCCAACCGGCATGCTCGGCCTCGGTCTCACGGCATTGCTCGCCTCGTTCATGTCCGGCATGGCTGGGAACGTCACGGCGTTCAACACGGTCGGCACGTACGACATCTACCAAGCCTACATACGGAAGGGGGAGAGCGACGAGCATTATCTCCGGTTCGGCCGCTTGCTCACCGTCGCCGGCATTGGCCTGTCCGTGATCGCCGCGTACGTCGCGGCTTCGTTCAACAACATCATGGACTTGCTGCAGCTCGTGTTCGCGTTCGTCAACGCGCCACTGTTCGCGACATTCTTCCTCGGCATGTTCTGGAAGCGCACGACGGGACATGGCGCGTTCACCGGCCTCTTATCGGGCACGCTCGCTGCCGCCATTCACCACGGCATGACGCTGCCGGTTGGCGCGACACCCGGCATCAAAGGCGGCTACTTCGGTGTGCACCACATCTATGCGAGTGAGCTCGGGCAGACGTTCTGGACCGCCATCTGGGCGTGGACGACGTGCTTCGTCGTGACGATCGTGGTCAGCCTGCTCACGAAGCCGCGGCCGCCGGAGGAGCTCAAGGGCCTCGTGTACTCGATGACACCGAGAGTCACCGAAGACCACGTGCCGTTCATCCAGCGGCCGCTGACGCTCGCCGTGATTGTTCTGGTCTTCGCCCTTGTGCTGAACATCATATTCTTTTGACGGCCGAGTGACGGCGGCCGAGTTATTCCGTCAGCAGTTCCGCTCAGAGCCCCGGGTGGTGGCCTCGGCACCGGGGCGTGTGAACCTGATCGGCGAGCACACGGATTACAATGGTGGCGACGTGCTGCCGATTGCGATCGCCCAACGCACAACGGTGGCGATCGCACCGGCTAACGAGAGTGTGGCTGTTTCGGCCCAGCAACCCTTGCTCGGCCGGTTCTCGGTAGCGCATCTCGCGCCCGAGCGGCGCTGGTGGGACTACGTTGGTGGCGTGGCCGCCGCGTTCCAAGATTCTGGCTACGCGATTGCTGACTTCCAGATCGCAGTCGTGAGCGATGTCCCAGTCGGGGCTGGCCTCAGCTCATCCGCGGCGCTCGAGACCGCGACCGCGTTCGCTCTCGCGCGATTGTTCGGCCATGACATCCCACCACAACGACTTGCCCTACTCGGCACGCGCGCCGAGCGAGAGTTCGTCGGTGTGGCCTCAGGGATCATGGACCAGCAAGCCTCGGCGCTAGGCGCCCGGCACCAGGCGGTGCATATCCGCTGCGACACCGGCGCATACGAGCACGTGCCGTTCGACGACGCCGTTCTCATCTTCGACACGGGCGTTCGCCGTGCGCTGGCCGACTCGGCGTTCAACGACCGCCGCGCCGAGTGCCAGGCCGCGCTCACGCGCCTGCGCTCACTCCGTCCGTCGCTACCAAGCCTCGCCGCGGCCGACCTCGATCTCTTGCGCGAGGCCCACTTGCCCCCACCTCTCGATCGCCGCGCCCGCCACGTCGTGACCGAGATGGCCCGCGTCCGCACCGTCGTCGACGCCCTGCGCGTGGGCAACACCCTCCCAGGCGAAGCGCTGTTCGCCTCGCACGAGTCACTCCGCGTCGACTACGAGTGCTCGTCGCCAGAGCTCGACGCATTCGTCGACCGCGCCCGCCACACCGATGGAATCACCGGCGCTCGCCTCACCGGCGCGGGCTGGGGCGGCTGCGCGATCGCTGTCGGCAACCCCCAGGCACTCGCGACATTCGGCGGTGGCTGGATCACCCATGCGGCCGCTGGGGCACGGATCGAGCACAGCCGCGTGTAATTCTCTCTCACTCACGACGGTGGTGGATGACCACACCACTCGTTGCGCTCCGTCTCGACAAATACGACGGGTCCGTTGCTTCTCGGAACTAATGCGATGGCCATGGGGTGCTCGTAGGCGTCGTTGTGACACCCGGGGCTGACTCCGATTCTCGATCGGACGAGTACGTAAAGCGAATCGGCGCGTGCGACAGCGCCTAAGATCGCGATATCAGGTCCGACTAATGACCGACTGTTTCCCGCAACGATGACAATATCGCGATCAAAGTCGACCGGTGGCGCCACTCTCCGGTTTGAGCTGACACGCGCGCGACTCCAAAATGCTTCCCACTGTGGCTGATCGCGTATCACTTGCCGCACTCGCTCCGTGGCGAATCCGGGGACATCCAAGAACAGGACGCGAAGCATCTGATCGTCGCCACTCAGCGGGCGGACCGCAACCGATGTGCCCGGTGGCAGTGAATCGAACGAAGGGCGCTGCGCGGACGCCGGGCAACTCGACACAAGAAAACCCATCAGTGGGATTGCCCACGCCCTTACCAGTCGAGCGTCGCACTGGAGCCGTGTAGCGCAAGCAGCGCTGCCGTGCGTGAGCGTCTCCAATCTCGTCACCATTGGCGACCTCGGTATGGTCGGTTGCTATCCAAGCGGCTGTCATTGTTCTACCCCGACTACGTGTGTCAGGCAAGGTCTGCCAGCCGAACCAAGCCCCAACGTTAATGACGACGTTGAGAGGCACCGACGTCTGGTGGCTGGGTCAATCCGAAGCGGATTCTACGATCGTGGCCGGCGTGGGGCCAGCTGATTTTGGCACCGGATGCACCGTCGATTTTCGGCCCGGAAACTTCGGGGTCGCCCTCCTCTCGGAACCCACCAGCGATGCGTGCGTCACTGACTGGTTGGGTGAAGCACCGGTTGCCCAATTCGGCTCGGGTTCTATTTCTCCGAACCGGGTCTCGAAGAAGCGCAAGGTATCCATAACCAACAGGCCTCCGATCATTCGCATCGTGCGGCGCAACGAGGGAAAGAAGCCGATCAGCACTCAGTAACCAGTGACTGAGAGGCGGCCCTGGCCTCTTTCGCGTCGTCGCCGCCCAGTCGCGCGCGCTGTCACCTAATGCGACCGGCCGAGCAGCGCGTTGGCCTCTTCGTAGCCACTCGGCAACCCGACGTCGAGGAACTGGCCGTCGATTACGCGGCCTTCCAGCGCGCCGCGCGCTAGGAGCCATTGCATGAGCGGGATGTCATCGAGCTCCGCACCGGCCGGGATCTTTTGCTCGACCGCGTCGATCGCCGCGAGCGCGTCCGGCAGGAATACGAATCGGCCGACCGCCGTATAGGCCGCAGCGGCGCCGCGCGTGTCGAACGTCGCGGCCTTCGCGCCCTTGTCCGGTATGTGCGCGATGTGATAGACGACCCCGTCCCGCGTGCCATCTAGCATACCCGTGGCGCCTCGGCGTGCTGCTTCGCGGGCGCTGATCTCGACGATCGCGACGATGTTCGTCTTCGCTGCCCGATAGCCATCGATAACTTGCGCCAGCGCTGGGCGGGCGCCGACGAAGATGTTGTCCGGGAGGGCGACGGCTAGCGGCTCGGCTCCGGCGAAGTCGCGGCCGAGGCGAATTGCGTCGGCCAGGCCGCGAGGTTGGCGCTGGATGACAGTCTGGACACCGGGCAGCCGCGCGAGATGCTCGACCAGGGCATCTTTCCCGGGCGCCGAGACCACGAGGATTTCGTCCAAGCCACTCTCGGTGCACTCGCGGAGCACCCAGTCAATCGCGGGCTTGCCAGCGACCGGTACCATCTCCTTGGGTCCGTCGCCAGCGATAGCTCGCATGCGCGTGCCGCGTCCTCCGCAGGGGATCAATGCTCTCACGGCGCGTCGAGGAATGCGGTGACCGTTGGCACAATGACAGGCGTGAAGACTGTCATGTGAGTCGCCCCGGGGACGATCTCGAGGCGGCCATCGCGGAGCAAGCCGAGAAACTCTTGGGGGTGGCCAGCGCGGGCGCCATCGGCGCTGCCGAATATGAGTAGTGTGGGAGCACGGATGTCTTTCACGGCTTGTGTCCGGTCAAAGTCGACCTGGAGCGCTTCGGCGATCTTCGCAAAAAGAGGGGGAGCGTTCT